>NZ_JBFRSX010000038.1:0-41984 GCF_041473835.1 Vibrio sp. 10N.222.55.A1
AGATAAAATCAATAAAGTAATTATATGAAATATAAAAATGAATGAATCATAAATAAAGTTCAAGAATGAACTCAATATTTCACTGAGAGGTGTCAAATGAACAGCACACTTTTTCTTACAGGCTTCGGCGTGTACGTATGTTTTTTAATTTGGTTAGGCTGGTTTGTCTCGCGTAATCAAAAATCTGGCGAAGATTTCTTATTAGGTGGCCGTGGCCTGCCATTATTCTTAGTACTTGGTACAACAGTTGCGACTATGGTCGGCACGGGTTCAAGTATGGGCGCGGTTGGCTTTGGCTACGCAAATGGTTGGGCGGGTGCTCTGTACGGAATAGGCGGTGCTGTGGGCATCCTATTGCTTGCACTTTGGTTTGCTCCGGTTCGTAAACTGAACTTCATGACCATGAGTGAAGAGCTGGCTTATTACGTTGGCGCTAACCGAATCGTAAAAAACGTGGTTGGCCTACTTATCTTTATCGCGTCAATCGGTTGGTTAGGTGCGCACATTCTAGGTGGCGGCATGTACCTAGCGTGGATTGCAGACATCGACCTTAACCTTGCGAAAATTATTATTGCTGCAGCTTTCACTATCTACGTTGTTATCGGTGGTTACACAGCAGTTGTATGGACCGATACGATTCAAGCAATCATCCTTTTTGCTGGCTTCATCCTAATGGCGGTAATGTCTGTTGATCACATTGGTGGCATGGATAACCTTTACGCTGCGATGGACCCTGATGCTACAAGCTTTTTAGCAATCGATAAACTGGGCATTCTGCCTGCTGTTTCTCTGGCTGTGGTTATCGGTGTGGGCGTACTTGCAACACCTTCATTCCGTCAGCGTATCTACTCTGGTAAAGATGTTTCAACTATCCGTCGCTCATTTGTCGCTTCTGGTGTGTTGTACCTTTTCTTCTCTATTATTCCAGCAATCATTGGTATGGCTGCGCACGCAATCGACCCATCATTGGATAACCCGAACTACTCGTTCCCATACGTAGCTGCAACGGTTCTTCCAGTTGGCGTAGGCATGATTGTTCTTATCGCAGGTCTATCAGCAACCATGTCGAGTGCAAGCTCAGATGCGATTGCCGGTGTATCTATCCTACTGCGTGACGTGTACGTGATGTTCACAGGCCGCGTACCAAACAAAGAATCAATGTTGAACTACTCTCGTCTAGCTTTGGTTGTGGTGATTGGCTTCGCACTACTGTTCGCACTGACGTCAAACGACATCATTGGCTACATCACTAAGATGATTTCAACGGTTATGTCGGGCATGTTTGTGTGCGGTATGTTGGGTAAATTCTGGAAACGCTACAACTGGCAAGGTGCGCTTGCAACACTAGCGGGTGCTTCTGTAGCTTCATTCGTAGTAATGTTAAACGCTGACTACACAGCCTTCTGGGGCAACCCAGTTATCCCATCATGTCTGTTTGCTCTAACGGCAGGTGTGGTTGTGAGCCTAGTGACTCCGGCTAACCAAGTAACACCTGAAATGGCAAAAGCGATTCTTGATGACGAGCGTGCTCTGATGGAGATGGAAATGTCTGAGACTGGCGTACTTGAAGAAGAAGCGGCACCTCAACGTCCTGCAAATCAAACAAGCTAAACCTAGTCTCCACAACTGGTTTGCTTAATTCAGGCCCTGCTTAGTGGCAGGGCCTTCTCCCACATATATCTCTCTATTTTAGGATCGGCTATGCCTGCATCTTCTCATTTCAATATTGCTTTCTTTGGCGAATGTATGGTCGAAATCAGCGGCTCTCCATTAACCAAAAAGTTTGGCGGTGACACACTTAATACCGCACTTTACCTTTCTCGCTTAACTCAACATCAAAACCTCTCTGTGCACTATGCGACAGGGCTTGGCAGTGATGAGCTGTCTCAAAATATGATTGATAGCTGGCAACTAGAAGGCATTCAAACCAATTTCGTCGAACGCATTGCGAACAAGCTTCCTGGACTCTACATGGTTGAAACCGACGAGACAGGCGAGCGACACTTTCATTACTGGCGCAACGACGCGGCAGTCAAATCTTACTTTCAAGCTAGTGATCTGAATAAGCTTGAAATCGCCCTGACCGAGAAACAAGTCGATGCGGTTTACATCAGCGGTATCAGTATCGCGATTTTAGATGACGCCTATCGTGAGCGCTTATTCAAAGCTATTAGCGTGTTCTCAAATCAAGGCGGCAAGCTGATTTTTGATAACAACTATCGCCCGCAACTTTGGACGACTGAACAAGCTCAGCATTGGTACGCCAAGTTACTACCATTGGTCGACATTGCACTGATTACCGAAGACGACGACCTGCTGGTTTGGGGCAATGGCGAGAGCGTTCAACAACGCTGCCTTCGCTTAGGCTGCCAAGAGATCGTCATCAAACGTGGCTGTGAGCCATGCAAGATTGTTCAAGTTGAACAAGGCGATGTTGTTGAGAGTTATGTATCCGCGACTCGTGTTTCTAACGTGGTCGACACCTGCGCTGCGGGCGATTCATTCGCTGCGGGTTATTTAGCTGCGCGTCTTACTGGCGAGAGCGCCACCGACGCAGCCGAATTTGGCCACCAACTGGCTTCCATCGTTATTCAATACTCTGGCGCAATAATCCCTATGAGCGCTATGAGCCAACTGATTAAAAAATAAAAAGCGGAACTATTATGTCTCAAGAAATGATCAACACACTTAAGCAGTTCAAAGTTATCCCTGTTATCCAAATCAACAAGGTGGAACATGCGATTCCACTAGCAAAAGTGTTGGTAGAAAACGGCCTGCCAGTAGCAGAAGTGACGTTCCGTACCGAAGCGGCAGCGGATTCGATTCGTGCGATGCGTGATGCCTACCCAGAGATGTGTATCGGTGCAGGTACAGTACTCACACCTGCGCAGATCGACCTTGCGAAAGAGGCGGGCAGCGAATTCATCGTAGCACCGGGCTTGAATCCCAACACAGTAAAACGTTGCCAAGAGATCGGTATGCCAATCGTTCCTGGCGTAAACAACCCAAGCCAAGTAGAGCAAGCGTTGGAGCTAGGTCTTAACTTTTTGAAGTTCTTCCCAGCAGAAGCGTCTGGTGGGATCAATATGGTGAAATCTCTGTTAGCGCCATACGTTGATGTGTCTTTAATGCCAACGGGAGGTATCGGCAAGCACAACGTGAATGACTACCTAGCCGTGGATCGCGTGGTGTGCTGTGGCGGTACTTGGATGGTATCTCCGAAGATGATCGAGAATGAACAGTGGGATGAGATCGCGGTGTTGGTTCGTGAAGCGGTTGAGTTGGTTAGCTAATCATAAGTTTGTGAGCTCATTCGTTTTTCACAGACGATAGGCTTTGAGCTCACGATAAACAACAGTAGTGGCTGAAGGTTCTGTTTTGTGAATCGCCTCCGATAAACAAAACAGAACGTCCGTTATATAGGAAAACTAATAATGAAAAAAACTATATTGTCTCTATTGATTTCAAGTTCAGTAGTGTCCCCAATGGCGTTAGCAATGGCTCCGAATACCGATCTAAATTTAATGCCGTATCCACAAACAGTCGAGCTGCAAGCTGGGCAAGTTAAGGTCGACGGTAACTTCAAGGTTTACATCAAAGGCTTTAACTCTGATCGCGTTGAATACACCGCGAAACGCTTTATCGATCGCCTAGAGCGCCAAACTGGCGTGCCGATTCTAAACTGGCAGGTTGATAGCGCAGACGAAGCGAACCTGATCATTGATATCGACGCGGCGCCAAAGTCTGAAGTACAGAACATCGACTCTGTAGAGTCTTACAAAATTACGACTCAGGGTGAGCAAATCACGCTGAGCGCACCAAGCCCATATGGCGCTATTCACGGCATCGAAACCCTTTTACAGCTCGTTGAAACCACGGCGACTGGGTACCATATTCCTGCCGTAACCATTGTCGATGAGCCTCGCTTCCGCTGGCGTGGTGTTTCTTACGATACTTCACGTCACTTCATTGAATTCGATGTGCTGATTCGTCAGTTAGATGCGATGGCGTCGGCGAAGATGAACGTGTTCCATTGGCACTTCTGGGACGACCAAGGCATTCGTATACAAACCGAATCATGGCCGCGTCTGTGGTCTGAAACCGCTGATGGTAATTACTACACCAAAGACCAAGTTCGTTACTTAGTGGAATACGCCCGTAACCTCGGTATTCGTGTGATTCCTGAGGTGTCTCTTCCGGGTCACTCTTCTGCGGTTGCTCACGCTTACCCACGTTTGATGTCGGGCGGTGAAGGTCAAAGCTACGAACAAGAACGTGGCTGGGGTGTATTTGAGCCATTGATGGACCCACTTAACCCAGAGCTCTATGAAATGCTGGGCGACGTGTTTGATGAAGTGACAGAACTGTTCCCAGACGAGTACTTCCACATTGGTGGCGATGAGCCGAACTATGCGCAATGGAAAAACAGCGAAAAGCACCAACAGTTCATTGAAGAGAATAATATCGATGGTGAGCGCGGCTTACAGTCTTACCTCAACGTAAAAGTTGAAAAGATGCTGGAAGAGCGTGGCAAGAAGATGACGGGTTGGGATGAGATTTGGCATAAAGATCTGCCAACTTCTATCGTGATTCAAAGCTGGCAAGGGCACGATAGTATCGGTCGTGCAGCGAAAGAGGGCTACCCAGGTATTCTTTCTACGGGTTACTACCTAGATCAACCTCAGCCAACTAGTTACCATTATCGCAACGATCCAATGCCAAGCGGCATCACGGTTGACGATAAGCTGCACAGTGGCGAAAAATTCGTGACTTACCAATGGCAGAAACCTCGTTCTAAAGGCAGCCCACGTAAGGGAACACTGACCATGATTGAAGCAAAAGACGGCACGTTCCGCGCATTCAGTGATTACAACGGCAAGTCTCGTGAAGAGATCTACATCCTTGATTACGTGCCGGGCAAAACCTTTGTCGGCCACTTCGATAACTTCATGTCGTACACCGAGTTCAACCTGAACCTAAATCCAAATGGGTTTGCGGAAGGCAGCTATCAGTTAATTGGTAACGTGCGCTGGCCAACCACAGGTGAAGTGATTGCGAGCAGTGATGTTGAAGGCAGCGTGATCCCTGAGCCAAATGGTGGCTACCCTGCAGAGTTAACCGACAAAGAAAAAGAGCTGATTTTAGGCGGCGAGATCACCATGTGGCTAGAAAACAAAGACAGCCTCACGGTTGAAAACTACCTATGGCCACGTAGCTATGCAATTGCAGAGCGTTTCTGGTCGGATGCAGAACTGACCGACGAACGAAGCATGTATAAGCGCATGAAAGCGATGGATACATGGTCGGAAGTGTCGGTTGGGTTACGTCACCACGCCGATGCTGACATGTTGTTGAAGCGCATTGCAAAAGGCCAAGATATTCACGACCTGCGCGTGCTAGCTAAATACACCGAGCCTGCTCAATACTACGCTCGCAACTGGGAGAAGTGGAATTCTACGGAACCTAAGGGCACTTTATACAGCCAATACGAGCGCTTAAACCGCTTCGTTGATGCGCTGCCTGTGGAAAGCTACGCGGTGTATGAGATGCAAGACTTGGTTAATGAAGTAGCGACAGGCAATCAACAGGCATTGGAGCAACTTGCTGAGCATTATCAGCAAGCAAAATCGGCTGCACTAGCGGCTAAAACTGTCTTCGTTGGCAACGTATCTTCGGTAGAGACTGTGGTGGTTGCAGAGAAAACCGTTGAAGTGGCAGACTTGGCGTTAACCTTGATTGCTAAAGCACAAGCAGGCGAGAAAGTAAGAGAAGCAGACGTGAATGCCTACCAAGCGATACTGTCTGATTCGGCGAAAATCTATGATGAATCAATCATCGCGATTGTTCGCCCAACAGAACTGTTGTTGAAGCAGTTAGCTGAGTAAGTCGTTAACGGATTAGTGAATAAGTCACACGCCAATAAGTGAATCAAAACCGCCCTCTGTGGGCGGTTTTTTAGTTCTAGCGCTTCAATAGAATGTGGAGTTCAAGGTCTGTGTAAGTAACTACTCACTATCGCTATTGTTTAGTGTTAACGTAAATGTCATGCCTTGGTCTGAATTGTTCTTCGCTATTAATGTGCCTTGCATATCGCGCACGTTGTTCGCTGTGATAGCCAACCCGAGCCCCAAGCCTTCGCCCATCTTTTTGTTGGTATGAAATGGTTCGAAAATGGTTTCGAGTTGATCTTCAGACACACCACAACCGTTATCTTGAACCTTGATGATCACGCGTTGTTGCTCGGTATGAGCGCTGATCACAATGGTTGCTGGTTTCTGATTCTGCGTGGCATCGACAGCGTTTCTAAGCAGGTTACCAAGCACTTGACGAAGTCGCGCCTCTTCTCCCATTACCATCGAAATATTGGAAGCGACACGCACGCGAATATCGACGTTTTCCAGTTCGGCTTGATGAATTCGCAGGGTTTCTTGCAGTGCGTCTGTCAGTGAAACTGGGTAAGGCTTTTCAAGTCTTTGGAAGGCGAACGACTTCAATTGGCTGGTCATGTTAGCCATTCTGTCGATCAGGCTCATGACTAAGTCCATGTTCGCTTTCAACATCTTGGTCTCGCCTCTTTCCATCAATAGCTGGTTACTTGAAAGTAGCGTTTTTAGGCCAGTAAGCGGCTGATTGAGTTCATGAGTAATCGCACTCGACATCCGCCCTAGTGCAGCCAGTTTGCTAGATTCGACAAGTTCTTGCTGCGCATCTTTTAGATCTTGAGTTCGCTCTTCGACCCGCAGTTGTAGCGTTTTATTGGCGTTTTGCACCGCAATTTCGGCTTTCTTACGTTTGCTGATATCGATTACGGTACACAGGTAGTAAGTCGTCGCATGCCAAGGAAAGGCGCTAATAGAGAATAAAACAGGGAAGTAGCTGCCATCGCTGCGTCTTGCCATGGTTTCGACGCTAGTTATCTCGGCCAGCTCTTGATGCTGCTCTAAGTTTTTGAGCAGTTGCAAGGTGGTTGAATTCGGATTACCTGCCTCAAATAACTGCCACGCCTTGATGTTATTGATCATTGAATCAGATAGTGAAAAGTAGTTCTTCGCCATCAGGTTGATATCGTGAATGCGTCCGTGTTTATCGATCAGTATTAACCCAACATGGGTTTTATTGATCATCCCAGACAGTCGTTTCTCAGACTCTTCGATAAGCTTTTGGATTCTCAGATTGCTGAGCTTTTTCTGGCGTCTTTGGTAAAGAATAACCAACAGTAACAGAATGAAAAGACAGCCAACCGCCACACTCCAGCTGATCCAGTTCGTGGTCTGGTTGAGGCTGGTTAATGGCGTTAGGTAGGTTAAACGCCAATTCAGATCGTCTAACTTGATGGACTGAATTAGGTAATCTTTATCTTGCAATCGCCACACGCGAATATGGGTTTGGTCATACAGCTCACGTTTTGTCGCTGTGGGCTGAGAATTGAAGGTGTCATTGAACCAATCGGCACTCAACCTGTTGTCACTGGAGAGAAAGAACTGATCGCGAGGGTTCTGAAACAGTATCGCCTCACCATCGGCAAACCATTGATCGGTTAACAATGACAAATCGATTTGCACCGCGACAATGCCAACCACATCAGAGGCTCGATATACGGGTGCCGCTATGAAGTAATCGGGTGTCACGCCTTTGTTTTTTGTCACCACTGAAATCGCACCACCTTGTTGGTGGATCTTCGAAACAATTGTACTGGCGTTCTTATTGCTCAGTTTGCTTCTTTCAACACTCGATACCAACAAGTCCCCTTCGCCAGAAAGCAGATACCAGCCCTTGGTGTTGGCGGCTTTATCCAATTGAATCAGCTGCTTCTTAATGCGTTTTTCTAGGCGGGCTTCACCATCAATGAAGCGCACACTGGTTTCATCATTGGTTACTAGGTAGGGCAGATAATAGAAACGCTTAAGGGTTCGCCTTGCTTCGGCAATGTAGCCAAGGAAGCGCTGTTCGGCATAGCGTTGGGCTTGTTCAAGCTTCCACTGGCTGATGCCATTCTTGGTGGTGACCTGCACCAAACCAATCAATAAACAGGTACACAGGAATAACCAATATCGATTGTTATTCATCATTTCTGATCAAATCCCTTTAAAATTAGTGGCTTGCCTCTTTGAGCTAGTGGTTTGACAAGGTTTTATGTTTGCTTTTTAAGCGAATGGAGAGTGAGACAAATCGAAGCTAACAAACATTATTAAACTGTTAAAGGAGTGTTATTCAAAGTGGGAGCTAGCTCCTTTTCGTCTGAGGTTTTTTTACATACCGTGGACGATATTAATCAGATGTAGAGTGGCGGAACCAAACTATGCAGCGTATTGCTTTAATTGAAGATGACGCGATTGTGCGTCAAGCAACCAGCCAATGGTTGCAGCTGGCGGGCTTCGATGTCACCGCATTTGAAGTAGGACAAGATGCGTTAAACGCCGTAGAGCAGGGTGATTTTCAAACCATTATCACCGATGTTCGTTTACCTGATATTGATGGTGTTGATCTGCTAGGGCGTTTCAAAGGTCTTGTGCCAGATGTGCCTGTTATTTTGATTACTGGGCATGGTGATGTCGATATGGCGGTGAAAGCCTTACAGCAAGGTGCCTATGACTTCATTGAGAAGCCATTCGACCCAGAGCGTCTGTCTCAAACGGTATCGGAAGCGGTAGATAAACATCAAAGTGGCCAAGACAGAAACAGTCGTCAGAACTATCTGGATAACCTTAAGGGCATTGAACAGGTGCTGATCGGTCGCAGTAAAGTGATGTGTGAACTGCGCGAGCAAATCCAGAAAGTCGCTTCCATAGACACCAACGTGATCATCTATGGTGAAACGGGTTGTGGTAAAGAGCTGGTCGCCTCTTGCTTACATGAATTCAGCCAACGTAAAACCCATCCGTTTGTTCCGCTCAACTGTGGCGCAATCCCAGAAAATCTCTTTGAAAGCGAGCTGTTTGGACACGAAGCCGGAGCGTTTACTGGTGCGGCCAAACGACGCATTGGTAAGCTGGAATTTGCCGACAAAGGCACAGTGTTCCTTGATGAAATAGAGAGTATGCCGCTGTCGATGCAGGTAAAAGTGCTGCGCACCTTGCAAGATAATGTCGTCGAACGCGTGGGGGGGAATCAGCAACAACATGTTGATCTACGAGTGGTCTCTGCCTCGAAAAGCGATCTACTGAATCACCCCGACTTTCGCCAAGATCTATTCTATCGTTTGAATGTTGCCCAGCTGCATTTGCCTCCACTCAGTGAGCGTGAAGAAGATGCCTTACTTTTGTTTGAACACTTCACCCAAGAAGCCAATTCCGAAACACGTATAGCCAGTGAGGCTGATCGCTATGCACTGCTCTCGTATGCGTGGCCGGGCAATGTGCGTGAACTGCGTAATGTTGCGATTCGTTTTGCATTGGATGAAAGCTTGACCGTTGGGGATATTTTGGCGTGTCGTCCCAATTCTGTCACAGAGTCCACAACGGCGGGCATCCCTTTGGCGGTTCAAGTACAGAGCTTTGAAAGGAAAGTGATTCATGATGCCTTAGTTCGTTATAAAGGGCGTATCAATGACGTGATGCAAGATTTGGATTTACCTCGTCGAACATTGAACCAAAAGATGGTGCGTTATGGGTTAAATCGAAGTGACTATGTTAACCCTTAGAGAGCGGCTTCATCGCAGTGCTTGTTGATTTTTAATGAGCAATAAATGGCTCATTGCATATTTATCAATTTACATACATTGATCACACAACTGCAACATGGTGTGACTTGCTTCCCGATCTACAGGTGTTAATTCCGGTAGCCGATAAGCCAAAAATGGCTTACTTAATAACAGGGGAATAAGCAAAAAACGGCTTATTTTGAATAGGTTTTAAAATAAAAGTAAATTAAAACAAATAGTTAAAAACTGGCATTACGCTTGCTATCTATTGTTGTTAACAAAAATATAACGTGAATAACCCTACATGGAGAGTAACAATGAAATACAACAAGCTGGTTAAAACTTTAGCGCTAGCAATGGCTTCTCTTGGCCTTATCAGTAATGCGTCAGCTGAAGAAGATCGCAGCTATATTTTAGCGACGGCTTCAACGGGTGGTACCTATTATCCAGTGGGTGTGGCCTTAGCGACATTGAGTAAAGTTAAGCTTGCGCCTAAGCAGCATTTTTCTTTAGCGGCTATCAGCTCTGCGGGCTCGGGTGAGAACGTAAAGTTGTTGAACGAGAACGAAGCTCAGTTCGCAATTCTACAAGGTTTGTATGGTGCTTGGGCTTGGCAGGGTTTGGGGCCATATGAGAAATCTGGCAGACAAACTCAACTGCGTTCAGTTTCCATGTTATGGCAAAATGTAGAACACTTTATTGTGCGTTCAGATCTAGCAAAAACAGGTACGGTAAGCGATCTAGAGAACCTAAACGGTAAGAAATTCTCTATCGGTAAGAAGAACTCAGGCACTGAGAATTCAGGACGCCAGATCATGCAGGGCCTATCGGTTAACCCAGAACAATTTAAACTCGCCTTTATGGGTTACGGTGGCAGTGCTAGTGCACTACAAAACGGCACGATTGATGGCATGAATACGCCTGCTGGTGTGCCTGTTGGTGCGGTAACACAAGCCTTTGCTGCCTTGGGTGAAGATATTCAAATCCTGTCGTTTACCGATGCGCAGATCAAACAAGCGAATGGCGATTACAATATCTGGACCAAGTACGAGATTCCAGCAAACACTTATCCAGGTGTCGACAAACCAATTACTACGATTGCCCAACCTAACTTCCTAGCAGTTCGCGAAGACATTTCTGAAGACGATGTGTATCAACTGACCAAAGCTATCTATGAAAACCTACCTTTCCTACAAGGTATCCATAAAGCAACCAAAGCAATGGCACTTGAGAAAGGGATCGCAGGTCTGCCTGTTCCTCTTCACCCAGGCGCTGCACGTTATTATCGAGAGATGGGCATCGAGATCCCTTCTGAGTTGATCGTTAACTAGCTTATCTTTTGTCAGGTAACTATTGGTTCGTGAGCTAATGATTTGTCGCGAACAAGCTGTTTGTCATCAACTAACCCCTTCGTGACTTAATTGCTTGGTGCACGTTCGCTCAAGAATGTGTTCGTGCCCCTCCTCACTTTATGGATTTTCTCTTCGTGTTTGCTGCGGAGAGCAGGAGTTTTCTATGAGCGATTCGCTGCAGCAGGAACTGAAAAAATTTGAACTGCCGACCCGAACGGATTTCCCGTGGGTGGGTAAAGCAATAACGACAATGGGAGTGCTCCTCTCGTTGTTACACATTTGGTTTAACACCTTATCTACCTTGCCTGAACTTTGGATCTCGGCGACCCACTTCGCTGGCTTTGCGATCATTTGTGCACTCTGGTATCCCGCTCATATCTCGCTGAAAAATAGCAAGATAGCGCTGGCTGTCGACATCGGAATTGCCTTGGCGGCTCTGGCTTGTCTTATCTACATCCCCTTTGCAGAAGATGCGTTGTATGACCGAGGCGTAAAATTTATCGCCAGTGATTGGTTTTTCTCTATCTTGGCGATTGCCATCGTCATTGAGCTGATTAGACGCACTATGGGCTGGTTCATTCCAGTGCTTATCTTAGTGTGTTTAAGTTATGTAGTGCTTTGGGGACAATGGACCAGCGGTATTTTTCATTTTCCGGGTTTAAGCCTTGAGACGTTACTTTATCGAAGCTTTTATTCATCAGAAGGGATGTTTGGTTCGATCTCAAGAATCAGTTGGACCTTCGTGTTCATGTTCATCTTATTTGGCGCATTTTTAGTTCGATCTGGTGTCGGCGACTACATTATTGATGTATCCCGTGCCGCGGCGGGCAAAGTGATTGGTGGCCCTGGTTTCATTGCCGTTATTGGCTCCGGCTTGATGGGCTCAGTCTCCGGGTCGAGCGTAGCAAACACAGTATCGACGGGCGTGATCAGTATTCCCTTGATGCAAAAGGCAGGTTTCCCTTCGCGCTTCGCGGCAGGTGTTGAAGCGGCTGCATCTACTGGCGGGCAGCTGATGCCACCTGTGATGGGTGCGGGCGCGTTCATCATGGCCTCTTACACGCAAATTCCTTATGTCGATATTATTGCGGTTTCCTTCGTTCCTGCGCTTATCTACTTTTTGTCTGTGGCATTCTTCGTGCGCATCGAAGCAAAACGCAGTGGTGTGCAAAAGGTGACTTCTGGCTGTGAGCCTCTATTGAAAGTATTGCTGTCGGGTTGGCACAACCTGATCCCATTAGCGGTGTTAGTGACTCTGTTGGTGAAGGGCTTTACGCCGACTTACGCTGCGGGCATCTCGATTCTGTCTGTCGTGGTGGCTTCATGGTTCTCTAAAAATCACAAAATGGGTCCAAAGGCGATCATCGAAGCGCTTTCTCAAGGCGCAAAAAACATGGCGACCACGGCTGTGTTGCTAGTGGGCATTGGTCTGGTGATCAACGTGATCAGCACGACTGGTATTGGTAACACCTTCTCGTTGATGATCAATAGCTGGGCGAACGGCGATTTGTTGGTGATGATCGCCTTAATTGCACTGGCGTCTTTGATTCTGGGCATGGGGTTACCAGTAACCGCGGCTTATATCGTGTTGGGTACTCTGTCTGCACCAGCTTTGTATAAACTGATTGCTGAAAGTCAGTTGCTCGACCTGTTGGTTTCGGGACAGTTACCGGAACAGGCGAAAGCTATCTTCATGTTGGCTGCGCCAGATAAGCTTGATTTGCTGAACGCGCCAATGGCACTTGAAACAGCCAAAGAGATGATTGCGTTAGTCCCTGCTGATTTTGTGGAAACTCTGCTTGAACAGAGCCTTGGCTTAGAAGCGATCAGCCTTGCACTGCTTTCTGCCCACTTGATCATTTTCTGGCTATCGCAAGACAGCAACGTGACTCCGCCTGTTTGTTTAACTGCATTTGCGGCTGCAACCATTGCTAAAACACCCCCGATGAGAACGGGATTAATGGCATGGAAGATAGCCAAAGGCTTGTATTTAGTACCATTGTTGATTGCCTACACTAACTTGGTAAGTTGGGATGTGATCTCCGTGTTAGTCACGGGTGGCTTTGCTGTTATTGGTACTTACGCGTTTATCGCGGCGATTGAAGGTTATCTAGAGAGCGAAGTTAATATTATTACTCGAGTAGCGTTGGTTGCGGTAGGTATAGCTCTAGTATGGCCTGATGTTTCAGTCGTGATCCGTTTGGTATGTGTTGCCATTTTTGTTGGCATCTTTATCTACAGCGGTCGTAAATACGATGCTAATCAAGTGAAAATGGAATCAGAAAGTGAGGAAAAAAAGTTACCTCAAACCGGGTCTAACACTGTCGCGTCTTCCCTATAATTAAAAGGATTGAATGTAGGAATATTATGAACTCAATATACGACTATATTATCGTTGGTGGCGGCATTGTTGGCGTGTCGACGGCTTGGCAATTACAGCAAGCTCACCCTGATAAAAGTATCCTTTTAGTCGAGAAGGAACGTGGTTTCGCGCAGCACCAAACTGGCCATAATAGCGGGGTGATTCATGCTGGTGTTTACTACGCTCCGGGCAGTTTAAAGGCGGATTTTTGTAAACGCGGCGTAGAGCGCACCATCGCCTTTTGTAGCCAACACGATATCCCCGTCGAAAACTGCGGTAAGTTGTTGGTCGCGACCAATGAGCAAGAAGTGGAGCGCATGAATGCGCTCTATCAGCGTTGCCACGATAACGATATTGATGTTGATTTGTTGGATCAAGCTCAGCTCAAACTTGCCGAGCCAAATATCACGGGTTTGGGTGCGATTTATGTCAAAACCACCAGTATCGTCGACTACAAAAAAGTCACCGAAGTGATGGCTCAAGAGTTTGTTGAGGCGGGTGGTAAGCTTAGCCTTGGTACGGAAGTGATCATGGCCGATGAGCAAGAAGATGAAGTGCAGTTAACGTGCAAAGTAGATGGTCAGACTCTTCAACTGAACAGTCGATTCTTGATCACGTGTTCTGGCTTGATGGCCGATAGAATGACCAAGATGTTAGACATCGAAACCGACTTCCAAATCGTGCCTTATCGCGGTGAGTATTATCAGTTAGACGCTAAGCACAACCAAGTGGTGAATCATCTTATCTATCCGATCCCTGACCCAGAACTGCCTTTCTTGGGCGTGCATTTAACACGCATGATTGATGGCTCCGTAACAGTAGGGCCAAATGCAGTTCAAGGCTGGAAGCGAGAAGGTTATGGCAAGCTTAACTTTAGCTTCAAGGACACTTGGCAGATGCTGAGCTTTGTGGGTTTTTGGAAAGTGACTGCGAATCACTTGAAAACGGGTTTGGTCGAGTTTAAGAACTCGTGGTGGAAACCGGGATATCTAAAGCTAGTGAACAAATACTGCCCGAGTATTACGGTTGATGATTTTAAGCCTTATCCTGCTGGGATTCGTGCTCAAGCGGTGCTGAAAGATGGCACCTTGGTTCATGATTTCCTGTTTGCCGAAAGCCCAAGAAGCTTACATGTATGTAACGCGCCATCACCGGCTGCGACCTCTGCAATGCCGATTGGTGAGTACATCTGTGGCAAGGTAATGAAAAAGACGGCTTGATGATAACTAAAGGTTATTAAGTTGAGATGCTCTCCGAAGACAATAAAAAATCCGCAAGCTCCAATCTATTTATGATCGTGGGCTTGCGGATTTTTAGTTTTAGCCGTGTCTACTCGGTTTAACTGTTAGTCAATTAACTAACCCTACAGCCAATCAGGAACGAAATTAGCAACGATAGATACGTCGCTGAAGTTGCGATAGCCACGCACCATGATGTTGAACTCACCCGCAGGCATATCTAACACACACTGTTCGTTGCTGCTGTTCTGGTATGGGCGACAGTCGTAGCTTGCTTTTGATACGGTGCCATTGTGTTTCACATAAAGGTCGGCATCGCCACTACGAGGGCCTGTTAATGTTACCGTTAACTGACCTGCACTTTCCGTCGTAAATGTGAAGAATTGCTCTTCACCATATCCTGCAGAAAGCCCTTCAACGGGGACGTCATTTTGCAGCTCTTTAGGGCCAGCAACCGGTGAATCAAGGCTGGTTTCGACAAGGTAAGCAATGGCTAGTTTGGCGAACTTGGTCGCGTGTGTTGCGGTTGGATCGGAATTCTCAAGCGTGTCGTGTTGGGTATGAATACTTGGGTTGTAATCATTGAACATGCTTTCGAATGGCATGGCAGCTGGGTAGCCAACATTGTGCCAAGATGCGTGGTCAGAACAGGCATAGCCACAATCATCAAAACCGTAACTGATGTCGCTCGCGTAAGTGTCGATTAGCTCGCTTAAGTAGGCGGTGAGGTTGCTGTCGGTGTAGTCCGTGATGAAGGTGATATCGTGCGCAGAACCGTTGTAGTTGGTCATGTCTAATTGCAATACGGACAAAACGTTGGCTTGCTCATCTCTTAAAGCGTTGGCGACATCTTGTGAGCCACGTAGCCCTACTTCTTCAGCAGCATAACCATAGAACTTAATGGTTTTGTCTGGTTGAATGCCACTGGCGATCATCAGGCGAAGCGACTCTGTTACCGTTGCAATGCCAGACGCATCATCATCGGCTCCCGGTGAGATGGTGCCTTCGCTTGTCCAAGATCCAACGGTCGAATCAAGGTGTCCACCAACCACGACGATCTCTTCAGGATATTTAGCGCCAAGCAGTGTCACTTCAACGGATTTCTGTGGGTATTCGGCATGCGTGATCTGGCGTGCAGACGCATACGGCACATCTTTAATTTCCTTCTCCCAACGTTCTAAAAGCCAATCTGAAGCAGCGACACCAGTAGAAGTAGTATAAAAACGGTTGGTGAAGTTGGTTAGATTTTCGATGGTCGTGACCATGTTGTTCGGCTCGACCTGAGCGAGTAGGTCGTTCACCGTATCTTGATGGCTGATAACTGGCTTTTCGAAGTTGCTCATGGTCAGTGGCATAGCTGCCGCTTTGAGTGCGCTTGCTTTGTCTTCGTGCACCATGTAGCCACCACAACGGTGGGTTTCTTCGTGCATGTGGCTAGATAGTTTCGCCAGCTCTTTCTGGTTGATTTTCGCGACGATGGAATGCTTGTTTCCGGTCACGCTTGGATAAACCGTTGCGCCATGCTGAGTCATTATATGCTGTGCGTCAGCATCGGTGGTGATCCAAACTTCTTCGTTCGCTGGTGGTGTGATGCCTAGGGATGCGTAAGCCGAAGTACTGTTGATTAAGGCTAAAGAACCTCCGAGTACAGCCAAAGCTAGCATGCTTTTTTGAATAGCCATTTGTCGTCCTTTTTATGGTGAGTATTGTTATGTTGATGGGGGTGATTTTTGTGTAATACGTGGATGTTTCATGTAGACGTTTCATTCGCTAAATAGCTCATTGCCAAATAGCGAAAAGGGCTCCTATAAGGAGCCCTGAATCTACTTTCGATTATTGAGTTTTAATGAAACGGTAATGCTTGGTTTCTGAACAGATATCGCTTGAGGTACACACTTGGTACTCCACATCCACTGTGCCGTTGTGACGGAACTTGTCGACGTATGAGTTGAAGTCTGTAGCACCAACATTCTTGCCATTACGCTTAATCACGAAGTAGTCGTTGGTATCGTAATCCCATGCCAGCTTAACGCGCGCCTTGCCGTTCGGGTTTTTGTTACCAAACTTCAGTTTTAGCGGGAAGCCTTCTGCTGAGTCACCTTCAATCGTGATCGACTTGCTGGTTGATGTTGCAACGCCTGCATCGTCAGTCACGGTTAGAGTCACCACGTAGTCGCCAGCTTCAGCGTAGGTATAACGAGTCACTTCACCGGTTTGCGTGTTGCCATCGCCTAGGTTCCATTGGTAAGAGACGATCTGGCCATCGCTGTCCGAACTTGTGCTACGCAGCTCTACTTCTTTGCCTACGACCGTGTGTTCGAAAGAAGAAACTGGCGGTACGTTAGCATTGCCTGATTCGTACGATGCTTTCAGATTTGCACCTGCGTAATCTGAGTAACCCAGAATGTTCACCGTGTAGCGACCAGCTGTTGGGTTTTCAATTACACATACTTCATCGGTTACGCTTTCACTCTTACAGATATTCTCTTGAGAGCTTGGCGCATAATCTAGACCAACATACATATCCGGATCACCAGTAGACACAGCAAGATCAATCGTTAGCTTATCTTGGCCTGCTGGTACTTCGATATCGAAGTAAGTTTTTGAGCCGGTTTCACCAGCAACCGCAGCTTCAACACCGTTTTCAAGGCGTTGGTATTCCGGTTCTGGTGGAAGTGGTGGTTCGCCACACGGTGACACACCCACTAAGTTAAACGCAGAAACAACATCATCGGCACTGTAGCCAAGGTCGGTTGCTGAGTTTTTCACGCCACAAGCACCCTGCCAGAAGTCGCTGTTTTCAGACCAGTAGATCTGGTTGGCTAACACGAACAGTTCGAACGCTTTCTTGGTATCCCAACCTTGTGTGGTTGCAAGATGGTAGAACGCCTTGTTGAACACGCCAGAGCTGTAGTGCACGTTTAAGCCATCGTAGTACTCGGATGCATTGTTGATTGAAGAGCCATCGCGTGATGGATCGTCCATGTAACGCAGTGCACCTTCGCCTTTAAAGATATTGCGTCCGACCATCCAGTCGTTGGTGCCTTTCATGTAGTATTCAGCCGCTTCACCCGCCATGTCCGAGAATGCTTCGTTCATACCGCCGGATTGGTTTGCGTATATCAAACCTGAGTTTTGCTCAGTGAAACCGTGGCTCACTTCATGGGCTGATACATCTAGGCTAACAAGCGGGTAAAAGAAGCTCTCCCCATCACCAAAGGTCATGGCTCTGCCGTCCCAAAATGCATTCTCGTAGTTTTCACCGTAGTGAACACGCATCATGAGCTTGAAGGAGAGTGGCGCTGTGTCGAACCAGTTTTTATACATATCGAACACGATGTTGCCAAAGTAATGGGCATCGTTGAGTGGTGAGAATGCGCCGTTCACTGCTTTATATTCGTTACGAGGACATTCATAGCTGTAAGTGGTGTCGCCGTCGGTCGCGCCATTAAGGTCAACGGTAACGACATTTTCAGACTCCATTACACACTCTGTGCCCACTTCTTGAACATCAAGGTAGTGGTAGTCGGTGCCGTATTCGTACATGCCGGTTTTTTCGTTGCCGCCAGGGCCAGTGCCGATCTGAGCATGGGCAATACCTTCCCAGCGGTCGATGACTTCGCCTGTGTGCGCGTCTAGCATGGTGAACGGTCGAGTCGGCAGTTCACTGCCTTCTACTAGGTAAGAGACAACGTACACTAGTCGTGTTTTATCTACGCTTTGCTGTCCGATGCCTTGCTTCACAGAGCCTTGATAGATAAATAGCTGATGTTGAACGTTGTCTAGAGATTTGCTGGTTAAGCCTTGAGTCTTTAGATCTTTACTTGCGAGTTCAACCGCTTGAGCGCTGTTGATTGATGGCTTAACAAAAGATCGCTCTAGGGTCGTTGTTTTAAGGTAGCGACCTTGAACGGACTTAAGTGCGCCACCTTGGACACTTTGGGTGGCATTTAGGTAATGTCCCCATACCGGTGTTCCCCAGATGTTCTGCTGGATCTTAACTTTATAGATACCACGCTTTTTCAGGTTTACTTCTTTCACCATCTTGAAGCTAGAGGCGTTACTGACTCCTAACTGAGCGTTTAACCCAGAGAAGCTAGTAAAGTTGATCGGTTGATCGATTTGAACGGATTCACTTGCATGCACTGACAAAGACATAGCACTGGCTATAGCAACGGCAACTAAACGTTTTCTTATTTTCATTGTTGTTTTCTCTTTCCATGTAAAATCCAAGAAAACGTAACAAATTAATCACAGCGAATTTACATCATTCGATCTGATTAATTAGTAGCATGGCAATGATCTCTTTTATTCATGAAACTTATATTTCTCGTATTTACAGATAGTTATCATTTCTGTTTATTTTTGAACGCACCTATATGTTTATTTATAAAATCATGACACTTTTATTAAGTGTTTATTTCTCTTGGAAATTAAGATTTTCGAGTAAATTGATCTGTGCCTCAATTAACGGATTCTGGGTTGATAGAAGGATCAACGATTTGAAAGTGTCACTTTAAACAGAAGGCCATTTAGCGAATTTAGGGGCAATTTTGATAAGAAATCGAAGACTTTTCGGCTTATTTTTCGAATTGTTAGTTAAAAGAGGGAAGGGGAATCGGGCACTTGTTTGGCACAGAGCACAAAATCTGCTGGATGAAAAAAGCCAGCGACGGGTCACTGGCTTAGATTAACTCAGTTTGTGCAGGCTACTGAATATAGGTAGGCAACTGCGACACTTAATTATGGTACGTGGCTAACGTCACTATAGCGAATTACTGCTTTTTACCGCCAACTTGTACGTAGTCGATACCGATAATACGGTTGATGATACCCAGAACAGAGCTCGTATCAGAGTTTGTTGAGCGAATCGTATCAACCGTTGCACCTTCAGGTACTAATTCTATTGCGCGGTCTTGAGTGTTACCTGGCACTTGGAAACCGACAATGTTGAAGCTCTCTGCGTGCGCTGTGTACACTTCTTCGTTGTGGCTGATACCAGAACAACCCGCTAGAGAAACAATGCCTAAAACAACTAATAACTTTTTCATACAAACACCTTAAGAAAGATTGGAATTTAGATTCAATAGGTTCATTGGGAGACAGCATCTCCCGACCGATGTTGAACATTATTCCAGAGGTGTTTTGTAGTTACTGTATGGGTTTGTCAGTTGAATCATTACATAGCTGAATGGTTATGGTGAATACCGCCCCCTTTAAGGTTTGGCTCTGACCAACCTCTACGGTCGCGCTATGTTGAGCACAGATCTTTTCGACGATAGAAAGCCCTAAACCATGGCCGCTCTTGGCCTTGTTACGCGCTTTGTCGCCAACGTAAAAGGGTTCGAACAGGCGAGCTTGATGTTCTTGTGCCACGCCATCACCATCATCATGTACCGCGATCTGTAGCTTATCTTGATGCACGCTTGCTTCAATCGACACTTGCGAACGTGCGAATTTCATTGCGTTACGCACTAGGTTATCTAGTGCTCGGTTAAATAGCGTTTCATCCGCCATTATTGAGCTAGGTTGCGCTGGTAGCGATAGGTCGATGTTGAGCTGAGTGTCTTTGTTCCAACGCGCCATTGCGTGGTCGAGAAAGTCTCGAATCTCTAATGGCTTTTTTAAGTTCTCTAGGTCAGTGCTATCGAGTTTGGCGTAATACAATAGTTCATCGACCATCTTTTCCATCTCTTCAGTGTCTTCGACAATACTCTCTATCGTACGCTCCTGCTCTTCGTTTAGCTGAGTGTCTTTCAACATTTCAGCTTGCCACTGAATACGGAATATTGGCGTACGCAGTTCATGAGCGACAGCATTAGTGAGTGAGCGATTACTTTCAACTAAGCGATGAATTCTGTCGGCCATCAGGTTGAAGGATTTGTTCAGTGAACCAATCGCAACACCGCTTGAAGTCTCGGCTCGTGTGGAGAGATCCCCTTCAGCAAAACGCAGAGTGGCAGACTCAAGCTTTTTGACTCGGCGGAAGATAATAAATAGATGACACAAGCCATATAAGATAAAGCTCGCTAAAAAGAACAACCAAATGAGGTCATCCTCCAACTCAATTTTTTGCCTAACGAACGCTTCACTGTTGGGAAGGTAGTGATAGGTATTGTCGCTGCTTGCTAAGCGAAACCATAGGTCACGCTCATCATCGTGAAAGATAAAGGTATTCGGATTGGTACTGAAGAACTCTGAAACGGGGCCTGGTATTTCATCGTCTGGGCTGAACGTAACCAGTTTATTTCGTGTGGTTTCTACAAATTGGTTTATCGCTTGATGAGCAGCTTCAAGACCCTGATTTTTAGCGATATTTTCGATCAATTGCTGGTGGGCAGTCGCTTCGTAATCTTCCAGTACATATTCGTAGTCGGTATTGAGCTGATAGACGCTAATCTCGTAGGCGACAAGGCCGGCCATGAAGCAAACTAACAGCCCTAATAGGGACTCCAAAAAGATACGTCGCATAATCGCTCTCTCTATTACGCTCGTATTGAGCGAGGTTAACGCCAGGCGGTCGAAACAAATAAGTAGCCTTTACCGCGAATGGTCTGAATTTTCTCTGCTGGTGTGTGGTCGTCGCCCAAAATCTTCCTTAGACGTACAACCTTGTTGTCAATCGTCCGGTCTATTCCGTCGTACTCAATCCCGCGCAATGTTTGCGTCAAGTAGTCACGAGATAACGGCGTGTCTGGGTTGCTTGCCAATAACCAAAGTAGGTCAAACTCGCTGTCAGTGAGTGATAAAACCGCACCATAAAGTTCACACTTCTTATAAGTGTTTTTCAGAACGAGTTGATCGAACTGAAGGGTGTCTGAGTCATCGACTGAAGCGGTATTGGTGTCTTGGCGGCGTAATAGCGAACGAACTCTGGCCAGCAGAACTCTTGGTTTGATTGGCTTGGTGACATAGTCATCAGCCCCTGTCTCTAAACCAGCGACGTGGTCAAAGTCGTCATCGCTAGCAGTGAGCATCAAGATTTTACCTTTATAGTGCGTACGCGTCTGTCGGCAGATTGTAAGTCCATCAGTTACAGGAAGCATCAAATCCAGCAGTACGATGTCAGGTTGCTCCGTGAGGATGGTGTGTGCGGCATCACTGCCATCGTCCAACACCGTGACATCAAAATCTTGCGCGACGAAGTAGTCCTGCAACATTTTCTGAAGTTTCAAATCGTCTTCCACGATGATCATTTTAGGTTTTGTCATTCCATTATCAGCCTTGTCGTGCGTTTCACTTATTGAGATTAGGTGAGCGAGTCTTCGTCGTGATGAACCATTACGATTATACGCTATTGCATATAAGTTCAGATGCTTCGCCAAATACCTAAAGCGAATGATTAAACACTTTATAAGTTAGTTCAATGATGAATTGGCATTTATAGGAAAATAAAAAACATCGTTCAAATAGGCTCGACATTCTCATACATTTCCACGACAGATAAATTCAGCGCTAAACAATAGAATTTTCTCATCAAACATTTTGGGAATAACGGTATGAACGACTATAGAAATGCATTACTGGCGTTACCTTTGATTCTGTTAGCGGGCTGTAATTCAAGCTCTAACTCAGGTAAAGCTGCCACCAAAGTGCAAGCAAAACCTCAAGCGGATTACGTATTTTCATCAGCGAAACTGGGTGAGTTGTATAAAGAGCGACAAGAGGTCCAAGAATCCATAAAACTTGATTACAACGGTGTGCAGTATGAAATCGTTCTGTTTGCGGAAGATATTAGTGATAAGCAAAAAGTGGTTAGGCTTGCGGATAGTTTAGGTCAAAGTGTGGATCTGTACCTCCCTGATGCAGGATTTGATAGCTGCGGTATCTACACAGAGAGCAAGGGTTTGGACGTGTTTGATTGTGGTGCGGCTCAACGCTCAATCGGCAATGACACCACGTTAATTAACACGACGACGAATACTCATAAGCCCGTCGAGCTTGAGTATCACAATGAACTGGTTCAATACGTGACTAGCCTTGGGTCTACCATTCTGAGTAACACTAAAAGTGGGAACAAGGTAACGATAACCACCTCGTTTGCTTTCAACGCTTTTTACCGTGATGTGCTCAACGAGACTGGCGCTGTTGATCGCATTACTTCCACTCTAGGCGCATCAACCTATTCTCAGCTTTTTGATATCGTGAAATTGTATCAAGGCAGTGAGATGACGTTGAAGTTTACCAACCATATTGGTGGAAGTGCCGACGATGATATCAATATGTACACCGGTCGCATGATCCACAGTAACAACATGACGACGATCGTAACGCCTACGGGGTCGGTGTTCTCTGGCGGCACGGATCTTTTCGCTGCGGGTAACCCACGAGTTTTGCAACGAGCAGATACCACTAAAGCCATTGAGCTTAATAAGCAGGTTGGTGTGCACAGTTGGGCTGAGGATGATAAAACAGCCAAAGACTTCCCATACACGAACGAAAGCCATCGCAAGCAAGCGACCTACTTTAAAAAGGTAATGGGAGACAAAGGAATCGACTTCTATATCTTCACGTTGGATTCTGCTCCGGCTTCTGGCGAACACTGGGTGACTAAGGCTGAGTCAGATAAATACGGTTTCATCACACGCATTGAGTAGCTTAGGCTTGCAATAACATTAGAAACGACTGAGAAGGTTGGTGATGACGCTGTTGTCGCCAACCTTTTTTGTTCATTTTTTGATTCGTTACCTGTGTTGATTGTGGATTTCCTTGTCTTAAATTTCAGTATGAAAATTCCTTGATACTTCCTTTCCACTCCCTCCCCAAAAAGTTTCTACAAGGACTCTCACTGATTGATTCTTGAACTTTCTAAGCAAAAAAATTTGACCAATAACTATCATACCTCAAATCTTTAATTGTTTTCGTTAGTGCTCTAAATGATATTTAAGCTGTTGTTCCATAATGATTTTTGTTGTTTTGAATGCTGTATTGTTACAAGTTTGTTTTAAATAATCATTTGAACCCTAACTAAATTTCTGTCATTTTATATTTAACTGAACGTTCAATATAAAATAAAAGGACTGAGAAATGCCGAAGGTTGGGATGCCTGATATACGTAAACCACAGCTTGTTCAAGCCACCATGACGGTGATTGATCGAGTGGGTTTGCATGCCGCGAGTATTGCGTTGATCAGCAAAGAAGCGGGAGTCTCCACTGGCATTATTAATCACTATTTTGGCGGGAAGCATGGGCTGCTCGAAGAGACCATGCGTGAAATCCTTCGCCAACTTTCTAATACCATCACCACGTCACTAAAAGCACTTCCTGTTGATGATCACCAACAGAGAATCAACGCGATCATCGATGGTAACTTCGAAGGTTACCAAGCAGAAAATAAGGTCGCGAAGGCGTGGTTGGCATTTTGGTCATATTCAATGCATGACGAGCAGCTGAAAAGACTGCAACGTGTGAATGAAAAACGTTTGATTTCACACTTACGTCTTGAGTTGAAAGGTATTTTGAATCATGAACAAGCGGATCTCGTTGCTCACGGGATTGCGTCTCTGATTGATGGTTTGTGGCTGAGAGGCACATTAAACCCAGATGGTATCGATGCTCAAAAGGCGCGTGCCATCATCAATGATTATCTAGATAAACAACTTACGTTCTACTCGTGTCACAGCCAATAGATCGCAGTGGCAGCGCTAGACCTAAACCTAAACCTAGGTCTAGAGCAAGAGCTAGAACGACCACTATTCGCACCCAATACTCACATATAGACCAGTAGAGTCTAATAACAATAATTAAGTCAGAATCTCAAATGGAAATGAACTCGTTATACATCGATGGCGCAGCGGTTAAAGCAACCTCTGGTGAAACCTTTGATAGCATTAACCCTGCCAACGGTGAACCTATCGCGACGTTAGGCCAAGCATCTTCAGCGGATGTCGACAGTGCTATTGAATCTGCGAAGCGCGGGTTTGCGGTATGGTCAGCAATGACCGCTGTGGAACGCAGCCGTATTCTTTTGAAGGCAGTGGAAATACTTAGAGCTCGAAATAATGACCTTGCAAACCTTGAGGTTGTTGATACGGGCAAGCCGCTGCAAGAAGCGATTGAAGTAGATGTGGCGTCTGGCGCTGATGTTATTGAATACTTTGCTGGCTTGGCACCAACGCTACAAGGCGACCAACAACCGCTGAGTGAATCTCAATTTTTCTACACTCGCCGCGAACCGCTAGGCATTTGTGCGGGCATTGGTGCGTGGAACTACCCCATTCAAATCGCGATGTGGAAATCAGCTCCGGCATTGGCCGCGGGTAACGCGATGATTTTCAAACCTTCAGAAGAAACGCCGCTCACAGCGCTCAAGCTTGCTGAGATCTTTACCGAAGCTGGTCTTCCTGATGGCGTGTTCAACGTGGTTCAGGGCGATTACCGTGTTGGTCAGATGCTAACGGCGCACCCAGATATCGCGAAAGTATCGTTCACGGGCGAAACCGGTACCGGTAAAGCGGTAATGGCAGACAGCGCTAAGACGCTGAAATCAGTCACCATGGAACTTGGTGGCAAGTCACCAATGATCGTGTTTGATGATGCGAAATTGGATGATGCGGTTTCCGCTTCGATGGTGGCTAACTTCTACACCCAAGGCGAAGTGTGTACCAACGGTACTCGCGTTTATGTACACGAAAACATCTATGACGCATTCATCGACCAACTTAAAACACGCACTGAGAAGCTGATCATTGGTAACCCAATGGATATGGAGACTCAGATCGGCGCGTTGATTTCTAAAGAACACCTTTCAAAAGTTCTCGAAGCGATTGAGCTGGCAAAACAGTCGGGTGCAACCTTGCTGACGGGCGGCTATCAAGTGACAGATAACGGCTTAGCAAACGGCAACTTTGTTATTCCTACGGTATTCACAGATTGCCATGACGACATGCCTCACGTTCAGCAAGAAATTTTCGGCCCTGTTATGTCGGTGTTGAAGTTTACGGACGAAGACGATGTGATTCGTCGTGCTAACGATACTAAGTACGGCCTTGCGGCTGGTGTGTTCACGCAAAACCTTTCTCGTGCGCACCGTGTTATTCACCAAATGCAGGCGGGTATTTGTTGGGTTAATACGTGGGGTGACTCACCAGCAGAAATGCCAGTTGGGGGTTACAAGCTTTCGGGTATTGGCCGTGAAAATGGACCAGAAACTCTACTTCACTATACGCAGACTAAGAGCATTCTTATTGAACTTGGCGACTACGCCAGCCCTTATGCCTAACGCGTAACACTCAATTTTATGGGTTAGCTTAACAGAGCTAGCCCTACTGACTCATCTCAGGGAAATCAAAACATGGAACAACGCTACGATTATATTATCGTCGGCGCGGGTTCGGCCGGCTGTGTGTTAGCGGATAGGCTAACGGAAAGCGGTGAACATAGCGTTTTATTACTGGAAGCTGGTGGCACGGATAAGAGTATTTTTATCCAAATGCCAACCGCGCTTTCTTACCCAATGAATACTGAAAAGTACGCTTGGCAATTTGAAACAGAGAAAGAACCGGGCCTTGATGGACGTGAACTGCACTGCCCACGTGGCAAAGTGTTAGGCGGTAGCTCATCGATCAACGGCATGGTTTATGTTCGTGGCCACGCGTGTGATTTTGACCAATGGGAAGAAGAGGGTGCAGCGGGTTGGAACTATCAAGCATGCTTGCCTTACTTCCGCCGTGCTGAATCATGGAACAAAGGCGGTGATGAATACCGTGGTGACAATGGCCCTGTCGGCACTTGTAATGGTAACGATATGGAGCTTAACCCGCTTTACCAAGCATTCATCGATGCAGGTAAAGACGCTGGTTACCCAGAAACCAACGATTACAACGGCTACCAGCAAGAAGGCTTCGGCACTATGCATATGACGGTAGACAAGGGTGTTAGAGCCTCAACCTCTAACGCTTATTTACGTCGAGCATTGAAGCGTTCAAACCTGACCTTGAAGAAAGGTATCGTGGCGCGTCGTTTCTTACTTGAAGCACAAGACTTAGAAGGTCAATCAGGCTTGAAAGCGGTTGGTGTCGAGTTTGAAAAGTCAGGCAATACCCAGGTGGCTGTGGCGAACAAAGAAGTGATCTCTTCTGCGGGTTCTATTGGCTCGGTTCAACTGCTGCAGCTTTCTGGTATCGGCCCGAAAGCCGTGCTTGAAAAGGCCGGCGTTGAAGTTAAACACGAACTAAGCGGTGTCGGTGAAAACCTTCAAGATCACCTAGAAGTGTACTTCCAATATCACTGCAACGAACCCATCACGCTCAACAGCAAGCTTGGCTTGGTCAGCAAGGGCATGATTGGCGCGGAATGGATTCTGACTCGTAAAGGCCTTGGTGCCACTAACCACTTTGAATCGTGCGCGTTCATTCGTTCTCGCAAAGGATTGAAGTGGCCAAACATTCAATATCACTTCCTGCCAGCAGCGATGCGTTACGACGGGCAAGCGGCCTTTGATGGTCACGGTTTCCAAGTACACGTTGGGCCTAACAAGCCAGAGAGTCGCGGTACGGTAGCGATCACTTCTGCTGATCCGCATGCCAAGCCAGAGATCATTTTCAACTACATCTCGACTGAACAAGATCGCCAAGATTGGCGCGATTGTATTCGTCTGACGCGTGAGATTTTGTCTCAACCTGCGATGGATGTGTACCGAGGCAAAGAGATTCAGCCGGGTCTAAATATTACTTCTGATGAAGCGATTGATGAATGGGTTAAGCAGAACGTTGAAAGTGCATATCACCCTTCTTGTGGCTGCAAAATGGGTTCAGATAACGACCCAATGGCGGTGCTTGATGAAGAGTGTCGCGTTCGCGGTATCGACAGCTTACGTGTTGTCGACTCATCGGTTTTCCCAACCATTCCAAACGGCAATTTGAACGCCCCGACCATTATGGTTGCTGAGCGTGCTTCCGATTTGATTTTAGGTAAGCCGATGCTCAAAGCGCAGGACGTTCCAGTGTGGATTGCACCTGAGTGGCAAGAGAAGCAAAGAATAAATAAACCAGTAAGAGAAGCGTAAGCCTCTGTTATTAGTTCAAAAATAGAAAGTAGTTCAAACATAGAAAAAGCAAAAAGTAACAACAAAAATTAGTCAAAAGTCAGAAGAACTGCTCTCTATCGGTGTTGATATCGAGCAGAAAAAGGAAAGATAAAAAGGAACCATTATGACGACTCTAAATATTCAGAACATGACCACGAAAACGTTAACAGCACTAGCCATTAGTTCATTTGCATTTGGTGCTAACGCTTCTATTGAACCACAGCAATGTGAAAACGTTCGCTTCGCTGATGTAGGCTGGACTGACATTACCGCAACAACCGCCGTTACTTCTGAACTATTAAAAGGCCTTGGTTACCAAACCAAAACCGACCTACTTTCAGTACCGGTGACTTACTCTTCAATGGCGAACGGCGATATTGATGTATTCCTAGGTAACTGGATGCCAACCATGGAAGGCGATATTGCTAAGTACCGTGAAGCGGGCACGGTTGAAACCGTTCGTGCCAACCTTGAAGGCGCAAAATACACACTAGCTGTACCAAAATATGTGTACGACTCTGGCGTAAAAAGCTTCGCAGACCTAGCAAAACATGCCGACAAATTTAAAGACCGCATCTACGGCATCGAGCCGGGTAACGACGGTAACCGCTTAATCCAATCAATGATTGATTCTGACGCGTTTGGCTTGAAAGATTTCAGCCTAGTGGAATCAAGTGAAGCGGGCATGGTATCGCAAGTATCTCGCGCTGCTCGTCGTAGCCAGTGGATCGTTTACCTTGGTTGGGCACCGCACCCAATGAACAGCAATGTTGAGATGGAATACCTATCAGGTGGCGACGACTTCTTTGGCCCTAACTACGGTGGCGCGAATGTTTATACTAACGTTCGTTCAAATTACCTGTCTGAGTGTGCAAACGTCGGTCAACTTCTACAAAACCTAGAATTCACTCTAGAGATGGAAAATCAGTTGATGGAAGAGATTCTTAACCAAAAAGTGAAGCCAGAAAAAGCGGCTCAACAATGGTTGAACAATAACCCTCAACAAGTTGAAGCTTGGTTAGACAACGTAAAAACGCATAAAGGTGAATCAGCGACTCAAGCGGTTACTGAATACCTAAAACAAGTTAAAGCTTAGTTCTACCTATCTCAACAGCTACATAAATAATAAAGGTGGGCTTACCAATTTATCGATTGGTTTGAAGTAGCCCGCCCATAATAAAAGGCAATATTGTGAATTTTATTACGGAAAACAAAATCCCTGTCGGACAATGGATGGAAGCGGGTGTTGATTGGCTAACAATCAATGCAGCAGGATTCTTTGACGCTATTTCGATTTTTTTAGAAACCGTCATTATGTTTTTAGTCGATGTATTTAAGTGGATGCCGCCTGCACTGCCAATCGTGATGACTGCTGCGATTGCATGGTACTTACACCGTAAACCTTCGCTGGTGATCTTTGTGGTCGCGGCTTTGCTGACTATTCTTAACCTCGGCTACTGGCAAGAAATGCTGGAAACCTTTGTTCTCGTCTTTGCGGCGACAACGATTTCCGTATTAATTGGCGTACCGGTTGGCATCATGGCTGCGCATCGTCCTTGGCTCTATACGATGTTGCGCCCAATTTTGGATTTAATGCAGACCGTTCCAACGTTTGTGTATCTGATTCCAACTCTGGTTCTATTCGGCTTGGGCATCGTTCCTGGCTTAATCTCGACCATTATTTTCGCGATAGCTGCTCCGATTCGTTTGACCTACTTAGGGGTAACGAAAGTCCCTGAAGAGTTGATTGAAGCGGGTAAAGCCTTTGGTGCAAGTCGCATGAAGTTACTGCTCAAAGTTGAATTACCTGCCGCTCTGCCAAGCATCATGGCGGGTGTAACCCAATGTATTATGTTGTCGCTTTCGATGGTGGTTATCGCCGCTCTTGTCGGTGCTGACGGACTTGGTAAACCGGTTGTTCGTGCATTGAACACAGTGAACATCTCACAAGGTTTTGAAGCCGGATTAGCGATTGTTTTAGTTGCAATCATTCTTGACCGCTTGTGCAAAACACCAAACCAGAAGGAAGCTTAATCATGTCTATCTCTCAAGAACAAAAGCCAATGGACGCGATTGCCATTAAAAACCTTGATGTTGTGTTTGGTAACAAAGCCAATCAAGCGCTTGATCTACTCGACCAAGGTAAAACTCGCCAAGAGATCATTGATGAAACAGGGCAAGTTGTTGGTGTGGATAATGTATCGCTGACGGTGGAAGAAGGCGAGATCTGTGTATTGATGGGTTTGTCTGGTTCTGGTAAATCATCTTTGCTTCGCGCAGTTAACGGTTTGAATGAGATCAGCCGTGGTTCACTAACAATCAAAGACGGTGACCAACAAGTCGATTTAGCACAGTGTGATGAAGCGACTCTGCGTCATCTTCGTACTCACCGCGTATCAATGGTGTTCCAAAAGTTTGCTTTGATGCCATGGCTTAACGTATTAGACAACGTGGCATTTGGTCTTGAAATGCAGGGTGTCGCTAAAGATGTTCGTCGTGCTAAGGCGCGTGAACAATTAGAAATGGTCGGCCTAGCCGAATGGGAAACGAAATTCCCGCATGAGCTTTCTGGTGGTATGCAGCAACGTGTCGGTTTGGCACGAGCGTTTGCCATGGACACTGACATTCTATTGATGGACGAACCGTTCTCAGCGCTTGACCCATTGATTCGAGCTCAACTACAAGATGAACTGATCACGCTGCAAAACAAACTCAACAAGACGATTCTGTTCGTGAGTCACGACCTAGATGAAGCTCTGAAAATTGGCAATAACATTGCGATCATGGAGTCAGGCAAACTGATTCAACACGGTAAACCTGAAGAGATCGTTCTGACGCCGAAAACAGAATATGTGAAGGACTTTGTTGCTCACACCAACCCGTTGAATGTGCTTAAAGGTCGTTCTTTGATGCAGCCTCTTGATTCACTGACGCAAGAGAATGAAAGCTGGAAGATCTGCGATTCTAAAGACCTTTGGATTGAACAGAGTGAAGGTGCTTTATCGGTCAAAGGTGAATCGACTTTGGCGCTTGTCGAGTGGAGCGAGTCAGATGACTTAGCGGCGATCAGCGCGTCGAGTGTCGTGGTCACAAGCCCTGAAATTGGCATGCGTGATGCGATCAAGCTCAAGCAGATCAGTAACCATCCGATTTTGCTGGTTGAAGACAATCAATTGGTTGGGATCTTGGATAATAGCGAGTTCTACAACGCGCTGACAGGTAATTTTCAACTAAATAATGCTGCTTAGTCTTTTGAACTAAAATAGTCAGATATCGAAACATTTAATAGGTAGTGGGGCCATCACAACCTCCCTACCTATTTGACTGCTCTGCTTTTTTATTTGTTAACGACTTCTGGCTTTTTGTTACCTTGTTAGCCGATATAAGAGCGAAAATCGTGACTCATTGAGCAAAAGTGTTGCCCTGCGCAAATTCAGAGGCATAGAAAAGATTGAGAATAGTATGAACATCAGTACAATGCGGAAAAATTAATGACGTAATTTATCAATTTACAGTGTAATTTGAGCGGTCCTGACTCCGATTTCATGAGAGTTCTTCGCTTCGACACTGTAAAACCACTCACAGTATATTAGTACAAAGGTCTGCATCTTGGACAAACATGACGAAATCCTGGTCGCTATTCGACAAATTATTCGCGCTATCGATTTACACTCGAAAAAGCTGAGTAAAGAGTATGGTTTGACTGGCCCTCAATTAATTCTAATGAGAGCAATCCAAGAAATGGGTAATGTGACGATCAAAGAATTGTCGAATCACACCAATGTAAGCCAAGCCACAACCACGACGATCATCGATCGCCTAGAGTTGAATGGTTACGTACAACGTATCCGTAGTGTTGCAGACCGTCGTAAAGTGCATGCGAACTTGACGGAAAAAGGCCAAGAGCTGCTAAACAATGCGCCACCGCCGCTGCAAGATAACTTCGTTAAAAAATTCCAAAACCTAGAACCGTGGGAGCAGAGCCTACTGCTTTCCTCGATGCAACGCGTATCATCAATGATGAACGCAGAAGACATCGATGCTGCCCCAGTGCTACAGCTTGAAGGCATTGCCAACGTTGCCAAGAGCTAGTCAGGAAGATTATTTAATTGTTTTAAAACAATAAATTAGAATAATATTTAGTGGTCGCTTTAAGCGGCCATTTTTGATCTTGTAGCCTCTATCCCTTTGACTATTTCAGTCCAAACTGTCTTCCAATTACTCCTTTCGATTTTAAATTCCCAAGCTTTCTGATTTTTAATTTGTTTAACGTTTATTCACTTATTTCATAAACGCTTTGACGATTCTCTGACAAAATAATACTAGACCGACCGGTTTGTTGTGTATTATTGTGTGCCTCTCCTAACCATGAGGTGATGTATGAAACATGAATTGACGGCAACACAAATGACAGCGACGTTGAAGACTATGCAGGAAGCTTTTGCAGATGACCCGATGCCCACTGTGTCGGTGAGAATAGAACAGTTGCTTGCGCTGAAATCTGCTCTGATCGATTACACAGACCGTTTGTGTGCCGCGGTAAGTGAGGACTATGGTCACCGCAGCCGACAAGATACTTTGATGGCCGACATACTTCCTTGTTTAGGAAATATCGATCACACCATCGAGTGTTTGCCACATTGGTCGACATCTTCAATTCGCCACTCCGGTCCTTTGCTTTCAACTTCTCGTGTTGAAGTGGTTTATCAGCCTAAAGGCGTAGTGGGGATCATTGCCCCGTGGAATTTCCCTATCATGTTATCCGTAGGCCCGCTCATTTCAGCCTTGGCAGCGGGCAATCGCGCCATGATCAAGATGAGTGAATTTACGCCAGAAACCAATCACGTTTTAAGACAACTATTGGATGAAGTCTTCAATGCCAACGAGGTATGTCTTGTTGAGGGCGAGGTTGAAATTGCCGCGGCATTTTCGGCGTTGCCGTTTGATCACCTTCTGTTTACGGGTTCAACCCAAGTGGGTCGCCAAGTGATGAAGTCAGCGGCTGATACGCTAACTCCTGTCACGCTTGAGCTGGGTGGAAAGTCGCCGGTTATCGTGGCTGAAGATATGCCAGTCGATCTTGCTGTTGAGCGAATCATTTATGGTAAGAGCCTAAATAACGGTCAAGTGTGTGTTGCTCCAGATTACGTGCTACTCCCTGAAGAGAAGCTTGAAGCCTTCATTCTTGAGTATAAAAAACAGTACCAATTATTGTTTGATGAAGGGATCTACTCTGAGAGTTTAACCTCGCTCATTAACCCTCGCCAATGTGATCGTATTGTTGGTTTATTGAATGAAGAGCAGGAAGCTGGGACACGAATCGTTGCTTGCCATGACGAAGCGATGGACCTAGATACTCATCGATTGGTGACACATTTGATCGTTGAACCAAGCCTGTCATCCAAAGTGATGAACGAAGAAATTTTCGGCCCATTATTACCCTTGATTACGTATCGCAATATCGAAGAGGCGTTCCAAGTCATCAATAGCAAACCAAGGCCGTTAGCACTCTACCTGATGAGCTTTGATTTGAGTTTACAGGCTCAGGTTAAGCACCAAGTTCACTCCGGTGGCATGTGTATTAATGACTGTGTTTTCCATTTAGCGGTTGATGACGCGCCGTTTGGTGGCATTGGCGAATCAGGCCAGGGCAATTATCACGGTAAAGAAGGGTTTATCACTTTCTCTCACGCTAAAACTGTGTTGGAAACAGGTTTAGATCACCGCGTTAAGCATCTGTTTTCAAAAGAAGACAACGAATTAAAAACCGCAGTGATGGGCATGCTTGGCCAGTAAATCACTGTTGGTATGACACTGTTTATTTTTCAAAAAGTTATTTTCACGAAATTATTTTAAGAGGTTACTTTTATGTTGGAACGTTTTTTTGAACGTACGATCAAATCGTATTTGATGATTACAGGTTTCTTAACGGCGACGGCTTTTTCCACTTTCCTAGCGCCTGATTGGAGTATGCAGACGCTGTTCTCGTACAACGATACCATGATGGAAAACAAAGAGTATTTGCTCGGTACTTATCAACACTGGGGTGTGGTGGTTGGCTGTATTGGTGTGTTGTTGATGTTCTCGGCGAAGTACAAATCGCTGCGTACCTCAACCATGATTTACAGCGCATTTGAGAAGTCGATGTTTGTTGGCATCTTCTTATACAACGTGTGTATCAACGATTATGAGTGGTTCTATGGCTGGAGCGGCGTGTTTGCGCTCGATGGATTTGTGACCGTTTATTCTTTGGTTTATCTGTACTACTACCTCACTAGAGATAAGAGTAAGGTCCCAGCTTACCTTCGTTAATCGTTAACCGTTTGTGAGTTGCTCAGGGTGAGTCAATGACACTTCTTTAATGATCAATAGCTTACTTATGATTACAGCCCGCATTTGCGGGCTTTTTTCGTTTTGGGGCAATGATCCATAAAGATCTTAATTGACAGATCTTTGACATTTACGCTCTAGACCGACCGGTTTGTTTTGGTTATTGTTTAGTCATCAACTAGAAATGAGGTAAACACCATGACAGCCAATAATTTTAATTTTCAACTGAAAACCATTGTTCACGCTCAGGAGAACGGTATCGAAAATATTCCGTCTCTGTTTGCTCGATTGGGTGCGAAGCGAGTCGTGCTTTTTTCTGATAAGGGCTTGGAATCGTTGGGCTTTGTTGAGCAATTCTCGGCACTGTTTGTTAATCCGGAAGCTAGCCAAGATGCTGCGCAACTCGTCGGCGTGTATACCGACATTGCTCCGGATGCGACGTGCGACAACATTAACTCTGCAATTGAGTTTGCGAACAACTTGAATGCAGACGCTATTTTGTCAGTCGGTGGCGGTAGTGTGATTGATGCTTCGAAAGGCGTGAAATACGCACTTCATAAACAGATTGATGATATCCGCACTGTGATTGCCGGCGGTGGCTTTATGGAAGTGTGGCCAAATAACGAAGACATTCGAGTGCCTCACATTGCGGTACCAACAACAGCAGGCACGGGCGCAGAAGCTTCTCCGATTGCTGTTTTTTACAACGAGCATGAAAACATTAAGGCAAGTTTGGTTGCGTCTGGTTTAGAAGCTGACATTGCGATTCTTGATCCAACGGTTACGACTAAATTACCCGCTCACCTTACTCGTTCCACTGCGATGGATGCACTTACACATGCGGTTGAAGCGATTGTTTCGCCAATGAGCAACTCTTTTACCGATGCTTACGGTATCCAAGCGGCAAAATTGATTGTTGAAAACTTACCCGTGGCACTTGAGGAACCTGAAAATCTCACGGCACGCGGCAATCTTCTTCAAGCTAGCACCATGGCAATCTCTGCGTTCTACTCTTCATTGGGCGGTATCCCAATCCACAACTGTGCTCATGCCTTTGGTGCGATTAGCCATATCCCTCATGGCGACGCCAACACGGTATTGATGCCGGTAGTGATTGAAGCTTTGCCTGAATTCTATATGCCAAACGCATTCAAATTAGCCCAAGCGTTCTCGGTTGATTGCACAGGTACCGACGAGATGGTTTACCAGAGAGTGTTGGGCTTTTTAAACGATTTCCAAACTCGTGTCGGAGCGATGAAGCGCTTTAGTAGCTGGGAGTTTGATGATAATGAGAAGGTCAATATTGCCGAAGCAATTGAAAAAGATATTTGCTTCCAGTTTTACCCAATTTCAAAGCAAGTGATTGAACAGATTATAGAAAAATCCATCTAGTTAGTTGCTGAGAAGATTTAGTCATTAATTGTACACCGAGGACTCACCATGAAGATTGAAAACGTATTGCTGTCTAGCTTGTGCATTATCGCGCCATTCCTGATTTTCACCTAATCCATTCAACAGGGACGTTGTGACTTTTATTCCCGAGGAGGAAATAAATGATCAATAAACGTTTAACTACCGTGATTCTGACTGGTGTTTTGGCTGCTGTGTTTTTTGCCAAAGCAAGCGTTGGAAGCGAAAGCTCTAAGAACCTGGCCACTATGGTTCAATCGCAGCAGCATCAAGATGTCGTGCAACTGTTGGATCAAGCTTACCAAGGGCAATTGGATGCCCAGCTCTCTGTCGCTTATTTATATCTGAGCGGAGAGGGCGTCGAGCAGAACGATGATAAAGCTGCTCAATGGTTCGAGACCGCCGCGAGTAAAGGTAGCCCTGAAGCTCAAACTCAGCTTGGCCTGATGTATTTCTCTGGAAGTGGCGTTGAAGTGAGCCAAGCGGAAGCTGTCACCTGGATTGGTATGGCAGCAGCTCAAGAGTATGACCCTGCGCTCGACTTATTACATTGGATGTCGCAAGCCGCGCATTAATTCAAATCTTAACTCAGGTTACTCACAGAAAAAGTTACTCGCAGAAAAGTTAATTACTGAAACAAGTTAATCACAGAAATTGGAGAACGTCTTATGCAGACATTCAAGAAATCTTTAGTCTTCACTGCAATGGCTGCGGCAAGCAGTGCTGCTCTTGCGGCTGAATCAGAAAAACCGAATATTGTTGTTATTGTTGGCGATGATGTGGGCTTTGCCGATACACAGCCTTATGGCTCAGAAGCGGATACCCCAAACCTAATGGCGCTGGCTGAAGAGGGGGTTAAGTTTACTAACTTTCACGCGTCACCAACCTCATCGGTAACGCGCTCTATGATGCTAACCGGAGCAAACAGTCACGAGGTTGGGCTAGGCACCTTTGATTATGCCGTCTATCCGGGCGCTATTGGTAAGCAGGGTTATGAAGGTTACCTCACTAAGAAAGGTGTTACGGTCGCCACGTTGCTTGAAGAGAGCGGCTATAACACTTACCTCTCTGGTAAATGGCATTTGGGGCACGAGGATGGCTTCCTACCTGATGATCGAGGTTTTGGTGAGAGTTATGGTATTTTAGCGGGCGGTTCGAATCACTTTAACCGAGATATGATGTTCCGAGCCAAAAACGCTGCGACAGCGGATGCGCTGCAAAAAGGCGATATTCCCGGTGTTGAAGTTGAGCCAACTTACCGCAACGGTGAAGTGGTTGAGGATAAATACAAAGGCGAATACTCAGACCAAGTTTACACCAACGAGATCATCAAGATGATCGACAGCAAAAAAGACGACGGCAAGCCTTTCTTCGCTTACGTCCCATTCACCGGTATTCACCTGCCACTGCAAGCGCCTGAGTCTGCCTATCAAGATAAAGTCGATTACTACGTTGAACATGGTTGGGACTCGGTTCGAGAAGATCGTTTCCAACGCATGAAAGAGATGGGCGTGATTCCTAAAGAGGCTGATATCTCAGGACGTAATTCATTAAGCCGCCCTTGGGACTCGCTTTCTGAGAAAGAACAAAAGTGGTACGGCAAGAAAATGGCTGTCGCAATGGGCATGATGGAGATGCAGGACCAACAAGTCGGTCAGATAGTCGATTATCTGAAAGAAATCGGGGAATACGATAATACCTACATCATGTATCTAGCGGATAACGGCCCAGAAGCGGCGGATATTACCGGTGAAAACATCAGTGACCTGATCCGAACGTGGACCGCTCATCATTTCGATAATTCGACCGAAAACTTAGGTAAGGCGAACTCCAGTGTGTCACTTGGTCCTGAGTGGGCAAGCGCTTCAACCGGCGGCCTATCTTGGTACAAAGCTTACACAGCAGAGGGCGGCATCCGTGTGCCGTTTATCGTTAAGCCAGCCAAAGCGCTTTTAGAAGGTGGAGATGCGTTGCAACCGGGAACTCAAACAGACGACTTATCACAAGTGAAAGACATTGCAGCCACGATTCTTGAAATTGCAGAGGTAGAGCATCCAGGAACGGAATATCAAGGTCGAGAAGTCGCGCCGATGAGTGGTGTGAGCTTGTTGCCTTACTTCAAAGGTGAAACGGCAGAGGTGCACAGTGCCGATAATGCGATTCCATTTGAATTGTTTGGTAGCGGGATTTTGCTAAAAGGTGATTACAAGATCATTCGAATCTCTACCGGTATGGGCGGTGACAGTGAATGGCACTTATACAACACCAAGAAAGACCCTGCTGAGCAACATGACTTGAGAAATCAAATGCCAGATCTGTTCCTTGAAATGGTCGCTGAATATCAAGAGTACGAAAAAGCGCAAAACATCGTCCCGGTTGACGAAGCGTGGAATCCGTTTGAAAACGTGAAATAGAGGAAATGAACCACTCGGCCAACCTAATGCCATTAAGCTTGGTTGGTCGATGAACACCGTGTAAAGGAATTACGAATTGTTTTGGCTAATACAATAACTTTTACATCGAGGCACTCTTCATGACGACATTATCGCTATCAAACTTGAGTTCAATTCCACAGTTCAATGGCAAAGCACACAGCAAGCTTCAAGCGCTAGCAAAACCGATTGGGGCGGTGTGTAATATCAGCTTCACCTACTGCTATTATTTAGAAAAACAGCAGCTGCTTGAATACCCAAAAGGCTCTCAATATACGATGGATGAAGTCCTGTTAGAGCGTTATATCAAACAGTACATAGAGGGGCAGAACACGCCTGAAATCATCTTTTCTTGGCATGCTGGAGAGCCTACCTTGTTGGGGATTGAGTACTTTCAAAAGGTCGTCGAGCTGCAGAAAAATATTGTCCCAACCACAGTAAGATCAGCAATGACCTTCAAACCAACGGAACGTTATTGAATGATGCGTGGTGCGAGTTCTTCAAGAACAATGACTTTATCATTGGCGTCAGTATTGATGGACCAGAGCACCTACATAATCACTACCGAACTAACCGTGCAGGCAAAGGCACTTTTTCTCAAACAATGCGTGGCATTCGCTACTTGAAACAACATAACGTCGAGTTCGCGACTCTAAGCTGCGTGAATGATGTGACAGGTAAGTATCCATTAGAGGTCTATCGCTTTCTACGCGATGAAGTGGGTTCGAAGCAATTGCAGTTTATTCCTGTGGTCGATAAGCGTGAGGCTCATACCAACAATAAATGGTTGAGCAACCAACAAGCGATCATTCCTGTATCAGGTGAGGTTGAACCGTGGAGTGTCGGCTCTGCGCAATGGGGAGAGTTCCTCACTACCATTTTTGATGAGTGGTTCGAACACGATTTTGGTCGAGTGTTAGTGCCGTACTTTGAAAATTTTGTCGGTGTATGGATGGGCAGAGAAAGCACCATGTGCACGCTGAGTGAGATCTGCGGCAAAGGTTTAGCGGTTGAGCCCAATGGCGATGTGTACTCATGTGATCATTATGTCTTTCCTGAATTTCAGTTAGGTAATATTCAGGAACAAGCACTTTCAACTTTAGCCTTTTCGCCAAAGCAGCAGCGTTTTGGGTTCGCCAAACAAAAGTCTCTGCCGAAACAATGCCAAGCCTGTGAGTTTAAATTTGCATGTCATGGCGAATGCCCTAAAAACCGTATCATCACAAGCCGAGATGGTGAGGCGGGGTTAAATTATCTCTGTGAAGGTTGGCTGAGCTTCTTCAAGCATATCGACCCGGTTATTAAGGGCTTACTCAAAGCCAATAATATTGCGTCTCGTCTGGGGTAGCGGAGTAGGCGTGAATGGATTCAATCAAGATTTAAGTTAGATAGAAGGCTCGCTAAATTGTGCGAGCCTTTTGGTTTTTGGTTTTTGGTTACGGGGGTATTTAGTCAGCCGATTCTTGTGCCGAGATCATGGCAAGAATGGTCTCATCCATGGCATTGTTTAGAATCGAACGATTGCGCTGCATAGCGGCCATAAGCGTTGAGCCTAGCCATAAGCCATAAAGCGTGCGAGATAGCGATTCTGGCTCTGCGATAGTGAAATCACCAGCCTCATTGCCTTCTTCAAACAGCTTCGCCATACGCAGGATGATCTTTTCTGCGCCTTCTGCCATGGTCGATTGCAACGGGTTTTCAGAACCAGCTACTTCTCCCGCCAGTTTTACGACAAGACATTGGATATTGAAGTCTTCAGTCAGTTTCGATGCACACCAAAACTCGAAATAGGCTTTAACGCGATCACGACGAGAAAGCGATTCATCACTTAAAAAGTCATCCAGCTTAGCGAGATGCTCATCAAAGTAGTTAGTAAGAAGGACCTCACCAAAGTGCTCTTTGGATTTAAAGTAGTGGTAAAAAGAACCCTTCGTGCCTTCCGCTTGGTTGATGATTTTCATCAGGCCAACACCAGCAAACCCGTGTTCATTAATAAGGCTAAACCCTGCATCGAGCATAGCTTGTCGCATGTCTTTCATTGTTCTTACTCTTTATGCTGAGAATGAGGAATAGTGTAACGAGCAACATACCAACCGTCCAGTCTAGCGCGTTAGGACACGGTCAATAATTGACTCGTTTCGTCAAATTGATTTTTCTCTTGCTTACACTTCTAAGCGATAAAACTTTTTTCAAGATAAGCGCATGCTATAAAACGAAAATAACAACCTTATAGGGCTTGTTTGGTGCCTTAAAATGGCTAAATTGGGGTGTTTTAAGTTGCTGTTTTTGTTGGTTTTTAATTTGGTGTTTTCTTGAGATCGCAATGATAGTCTTAGATTAATTTCTTTAGGGGGCTAAATGGACACCAATAACAGCACTTATCATCACCACAATTTTGCTCAGCAAGACTTATCAGAGCTTACATTTACAGCCTGTACGTTTATCCGTTGTGATTTCAGACGTTCGAACTTACGTGATGCAACGTTTATTAACTGTAAGTTTATCGAACAAGGCGATATTGAGGGATGCCACTTCGATGTTGCAGATTTGCGTGATGCAAGTTTTCAGAACTGTCAGTTGGCGATGGCGAATTTTAGCAACGCGAATTGCTACGGTATTGAGTTACGTGATTGTGACCTGAAAGGGGCGAACTTTACTCGCGCTAACTTTGCCAATCAGGTAAGCAATAGAATGTACTTTTGCTCTGCGTATATTACGGGCTGTAATCTGTCATACGCCAATTTTGAACAAGCTTGTTTAGAGAAGTGTGAGCTGTTTGAGAACCGTTGGATAGGCACTTACCTTGGCGGCGCGTCACTGAAAGAGTCTGATCTCAGCCGAGGTGTGTTCTCGGAAGATGTATGGGGGCAATTCAGTATGCAAGGTGCTAATTTATGCCATGCTGAATTAGAAGGGTTAGATCCTCGCAAGGTAGACACATCGGGGATTAAAATCGTTGCTTGGCAGCAAGAGCAACTGCTTGAAACCATGGGTATTGTGGTCATGCCCGATTGATAGCTGTAATTTCCAACGGCAGGCTATTTGGAATATGTAAGATTTCGCTATAGAAGAAAAGCCCAAAGCTAATAACTTTGGGCTTTTCCGTATTTGGTCGCATGCATTTTATAATGATGTTTAGAAAAGAGAATGCTTGGCGAATATAGGGTTGATTAATGCATACCTGAACGCATTTTGTCGGCGAGCGCAAAGAAGACAAAAACGACGAAACAGACTAGAGCAGCACACAGTGAAGTTAAGATGGTTGTGGCGTCTTTTGAAATCAATGGAATGGTGATAGAAGCTAGCGCTATCAACATAACAAGGATATGAACAATTCGACCCGGAATTGGATTTTTATGACAGAATGAAGCCCAGAGGTAACGCATTTTCAACACCAGTATAAAATTAGTGGTTTTATTCTATTTTCTTAGTGAGTATTTTGTAAATAACAATTGGTTACAATTGGTTGTAAATATGATCTAAGTCGAATTAGTATTAAACCAGTTAAATAACAGCAGTTTATTGATCTTTTATTGAATTTTAACTTTCAAAATGAACATCATAATATTCCGTATTCTTTGGAATGCTAAGTCAAATATTATTCGAATTTTTGTTTTTTGACTTAAGATCTCATTTATTGAGTGTTCTGTTAAGAGACCGTTTGCGTACAGGTATTGGTGGCGTAACTATCAAGCGAATTAGAGTCATCCTAGAGCCTGTTATTCGTTTTATGTTATTTATCAAAGTGACTCCTCAAATTGAGAGCGAAGTAATCTTGTGAATTTTTCGGTTTGATATACTCAATATTCATTCGATAAAGATGATGGAGATGATATGTCGAAAACCGCGAAGATCATTAATGAAGATAAGCTGGTAAAAAAAGCAGTTGAAGTCGGTTTTAAGATGGCTAAGCTACAAGGTTTTGATTTGCCAAATTCATCCCAACCGATAAAGGTTAAAGCGGTGTACTTGTTCCTTGTTGAAGTCAATCAGATCACACCTCTCCCTGAGAGCAAGCTTGATGGTGCGAACATCAAGAAGCGTTTAGCACTCTGGCTTCATAATGCACTTCCTGACAATGACCCTTTGAAGTAAACTTGTATTACCTCATTTTTTATATTTGAAACCTAGCGATTTTTCGCTGGGTTTTTTGCTTTATGGAGCAGTAAAAATAGGTTCATCGCGGATTAGC
>NZ_JBFRSX010000039.1:0-58438 GCF_041473835.1 Vibrio sp. 10N.222.55.A1
GTTCATGGGGCGGATACAGATGTTAGGCTATATTTCGCAAGCTCCGGCGCGTTGGTTGAGATCCATGGTGCAATCATGTCACTGAATAAGTGAGCTAAACCCGTCAAACCGAAAGCAATTGCCGTGATCTTCATAAGATCGGTTGTTGTTGTTGGGCGAGCGTTCTCTTCTTGGTATTTAGATACCGTCTCTTTTAGCTCTTCGATAGCTGATGTGTCTGCTTTTAACCATGCATCAATTTTCTTCTGGCGACCTGCCATGATAAGTAACACGGCCATCCAAATGTTCGCACAGATAACATCAACCGTAATCATTGCAGAGAATAGTTGATCATCAACCTCGAACACTTCTTTCATTGCTGCTTGGTTCGCACCGCCGCCGATCCAAGAACCAGCGACAGTTGTAAGGCCACGCCATACATCGCCAGATACGAGGTCAGGGTTAACTTGATCGATAATTAAAATCGCCAAAGGGCCACCAATGATGATGCCGACAGTACCCGTTAGGAACATGATGACGGCTTTTGAGCCAAGGCCGAAGATTTTGCGTAGGTCAGCTGAGATGATCAGTAGAACGAGTGCGCTTGGTAATAGGTAACGACTTGCAACAAAGTACAGCTTTGAGTTTGATGCGTCGATGATGCCTAGGCTGTTCAATAGAGAAGGAACAAAGTAACAGAGCAATAGACCCGGAACGAACGAGTAGAATTTTTTCAGTGCGCTATTTTGGCTACTTTCCGTGATAAAAACACCGCCAAGAATAACAGCTAACATGCCCATTATTACAGCATCATTAGTAATCATTATTATATCTCCTTTAAGGTGAGCGCAAAGGTCTCACTTTTTGAATTGCAGGACTATACCGACAACCGCCATTCGTTACAAATTGTAACGATAGACATATTTTGAAATGTTTATGTTAATTTTGATAGTTTGAATTTGTGAATGTTGTGCGTTATTTATTTGATTGATGAATGGGTTTGTTGGGGCTTTTGCGGCGCATTTCGATATATGCAATGTAATTCAAGCCTTAGTTAGTGGTCGCTATGAATTGGGTGGGTGCTTGAATGGTAGGAATGAGTGCATATATAGCCATGTTTATGGTGTGGTTTATGCAGGGGTGGAATGTTTCAATAATGTAAAAATTGAATCCACTTTTGCTATGTGGTCAGAAATTAAAAATTTTAGCTAGATCACACAAATCTCTCGGATTACGATTTTCAGCACCCGCTACTTATGCTCATTTGACGTTTTGTAGGGGGTAAATGAAAGAAAAAGCGGCTTAAATAGCCGCTTTTGATGGTTGAATTGCATGGTTATCTAGAGCTGAAGTCTAGATGCCGTTTAAGACTCTTCTTCCTCAAAGCCATCTGCATAGCCTTTTGGTGGTGGTGTCCAACCACGTTCAGAGCGAGAGTGTTTGTCTGAACGGTCTTTTTTCATATCTTCTTTCATTGCTTCTTCAAGGTGAATGAAGATTTGTCGGTAGTTGTTGTCGTAGCGTGGGTTCTCTTCCGCTTCAGACCAAGCTTGATAGAGCTTTTCAGACTTACGGCTTTCAACGCGTTGATACGTCGATTTTTGCTGTTCAACGAAGAATGGGTGATGACCCAAAGAGCGCAAGGCTTCTGCACCCATTTCAAGAGCAGAATGGTAGGTCTCTGATTCCACAAAGTCTGCACCTGCTTCTCGTAAGCGATAACTATGACCACGGTCGAATGCGCGGGCTAAGATTTTCACTTTAGGGTAGGTGTGTTTAACGTATTTGACCAATTCAACGCTTGAGTCTTGATTATCGATTGCTACTACTAGCATCGCGGCTTCTTCGATTCCGGCGGTATGCAATAAGTCGTGACGTGTCGCATCACCAAAGTAAGATTTGATATTGATAGAGCGTAGTAAGTCTACTTGGTTCGCTTGGTGATCAAGAACCACCGTATTGACATCGTTCGACACCAACAAGCGGTTAACGATTTGACCGAATCGACCAATGCCCGCAATGATAACGGTACCTTTCTCTTCGATGGTATCTTCTTCGCGGTCGTTAGATTTTTGTTCGTAACGAGGAAGAATCACTTTATCAAATAGAATGAACAGCCCTGGTGTTAGGAACATTGAAAGTGCCACAACCAGCGACAATGTTTGAACGATGTCAGCAGGTAATACGTGGTTTTGAGCTGAGAAGCTTAGTAGTACAAAACCAAACTCACCGGCTTGCGCCAAGCTCAGTGTAAACAGCCAACGGTCACTGTTTTTGATTTTGAAGATCAATGCCAACGTAAATAGCACCAAGGCTTTAAGAAGCATAACGCCAAGAGTGAGGCCAATGATCAAACCAAAGTCGTTGAATAGAACATCAAAGTTGATGCCAGCACCAACGGTAATGAAGAACAAGCCAAGTAGCAGCCCTTTAAACGGGTCAATATTAGACTCAAGCTCGTGGCGGAATTCACTGTTCGCTAAAACCACACCCGCAAGGAAGGTACCCAAAGCCGGTGATAGGCCGACTAGGCTCATCAGTGCAGCAATACCAATCACCAACATCAGTGCGGTTGCAGTAAAGATTTCACGCAGGCCTGAGCTTGCCACGAAGCGGAACAGTGGACGACTCAAGAAGTGTCCGCCGACCACAACAATCGCAATAGATGCTGTGATCACAAGGCCATAAGCCCAACCGGGTAGGCCAGCAACAAGACTTAACTCTTCATGATGATCAGAGGCCGAAGCGACCGCGCTTTGTGCAGCTTCAATTAATTCTGGCAACGCTAATAGAGGAATGAACGCCAACATAGGGATGACGGCAATATCTTGGAACAGTAGGACTGAAAAAGCGTTCTTGCCGCCTTCTGTTTTGGATAGCCCTTTTTCGTTAAAGGTTTGGAGTACAATCGCGGTAGATGACAGTGCGAAGATCAAACCGATAGTCAGCGCAATGGTCCAAGGTTGTCCGAAGAAAAGGGCGATACCCATTACAATCGCGGTAGTGCCACCAACTTGCAGGCCACCCAGCCCCATCAGTCGGTTTCTCATTGCCCAAAGCATCTTAGGCTCAAGTTCAAGGCCGACCAAGAACAGCATCATAACCACGCCGAACTCGGCAAAGTGTTGGATGGTTGTGGTCTCTTCACCCACTAAGCCGATGATTGGGCCAATCACAACACCAGCAATGAGGTAACCTAATACAGAACCAAGACCAAGTCTTTTGGCAATAGGCACGGCAATAACTGCTGCGACTAAGTAGATAAACGCTTGTAGAAAATATCCCGTCATTATTTAACCTCTGCCATTAGTTCTTCTACGTAGTGGTTGAGTTTTTCTGCTTTGCTGGCTTTCTTAATATTGATCTTGCCGGCAACCAACGCCTCTAACAGCACTTTATAGCTATCGACATGCTCTTGAATGCGGTTTTCTTCCAACGCGGTACGCGAGCCAAATAACGCAAAGGGCGCGAGATAGTTCATCCCACACAGAGAAGCAGTTTGTTCGATTGGGTGAAGCAGCTCTCGAATAGTGAAATGGTTGTAACCATCACTTTGGTAGGCATCTTTTTTACCACCTGCAGTAATGCTACATAATAAGTTCTTACCCTGTAGTTCATTGCCATCGGCGCCGTAGGCGAAGCCGTATTCAAGAACAAGGTCTTGCCACTCTTTAAGAATTGCCGGTGTTGAGTACCAATACAAAGGAAACTGAAAAATGATGATGTCATGGTCTAACAGGCGTTTCTGTTCACGGTCGATGTTGATTTTAAATGTCGGATACTCGGCATAGAGATCGACACAGGTAACACCGTCAACGCGTTTGGCTTGTTCAAATAAGGGTTTGTTTGCTTCAGAACGATGTTGAGAAGGGTGGGCGAATAGCACCAAGACTCGATTTTTCGACATATAGCCCTCTTTGTCCATTAACGAATAATATTTATTGGAATTATAGTTATACAATAATAGAAGAATGGTTGAACAACAACGAATTAGCCCATACTTCTTTGTTTAGATACGTGTGCTTTCTGCGTTTAATTATATAAGACACCAGTCATTTTGTGTCTTTCAGGCACAAGTAGCCGATGACTGAGTAAAACTAATTATTCACGAATAGTAAAAGCGAATGTGGGCATTTTATGTCACCGTTGGTGGGTAACGTAAATAATCCAATAACCCTACATAGAACGATAATGAATAAAGGAAAAAACTATGAGCATGGACTTGCGTCAACAATGTGATTTGTTGCTTTCTGGTCATCTAGAACCGACACCAGCACAAACATTCGCTCAGATGGCTGAATGGTGTGAAACACACAATGTGAGCCATGATAGCTACGGTGATGGCGAGTTTATCGAGAGCTTTGAAAATAAGGTCGCAGAGCTGCTTGGTTATGAAGCCGCCGTGTTTGTTATTACCGGCACCATGAATCAACCCACAGCATTAGAAATTGCCTGCCAAGAGAAAAGAAACCCGGTAGTAGCGATGCATGAGTCGAGTCATATCATTCGCCATGAACGCCAAGGGTATCAGCTCCAAAATCGTTTCAACGTGCTTCCGGTCGGCAATGTATTTCGCACTTGGAATGTTGATGACTTAAAGGCATGGCCTGATGAGATTGCAGCCGCTCTATATGAATTACCCATGCGTGAAATCGGCGGCCAATTACCAGAATGGGATGAGCTTGAAGCGATCAAGCAATACTGCAAAGAACAATCGATTCACCTTCATATGGACGGTGCACGTTTGTGGGAATGCGGCGCGTATTATCAAAAGCCATACAGCGAGATTGCTCAGGGCTTCGATAGTGCTTATGTTTCGCTGTACAAAGGTCTCAATGGCCTTGGTGGTTCGTTATTGTTGGGCGATAAAGCCTTTGTCGCGAAAGCATCGGCGTGGATGAAGCGCCAAGGTGGCAATGTTTATCACCGAACGCCTTATGTGGTTTCAGCAGCAATGCAGTTTGATGAGCGATTAGAGTTGATGCCATCACTGTTTGAGCGAACAAAACAGATCTACCAAATCTTATTAGACTATCCTCAGTTCACTGTTAATCCGCAGCAACCGCAGGTCAACATGCTTCACCTATATTTACCTGTGAGCTATGAAGACGGCATTATTGTGAGAGATAACATAGCGAAGAAACACAAGATTTGGATAGGAAACCCAGCGATCAGTGAGTTGCCAAACCAATGTAAGATTGAATGGTATGTAGGGGATAACCTACTAAATTTGCCTGATCATGAGCTGATAGACATTCTAGATTTTATTAGCGAAGAGCTGATTTGATTAACGAAGAGCTGGCTGAAGAAGAACTGATCTAATTGGAACTGAAATGGATACAGGAAAGGGTTCTTATATCCATTTATATAGCTAGGATGTCCGGCTCTGTTACATATACTGGTTGATGTACACATCAACTAAGAACATGAACACTGGAACCGTACTGAGAAGTCCGAAGAAGACGATTGGCACCCAGTTTTTCATTTTCTTTTTAGGTTGCTCAGTGTTATTCATAAATTCGGCCTTAAATTCGTTGTTGAGTCTGTTTAGCTTTTTGGTACTAAAAATCTAAGTGTATGGTATCAAATAAATGGGTTTAGCCCTATGTAGATTTAGAGAACCGTGGTGTATATCAATCACATAAAATGTAAGTGATTCATAAACGGTTCATAAAGGTTCAACAATAATGAACCTATTACAACAAGCATTGCCTTACTCGGCATATCAAATAAACAGCATTTAAAGATTTGGAGAATACAGAATGAAAACAATAGGAAACATCATTTGGTTTCTGTTCGGTGGCGTATTTATGGGACTAGCTTGGTGGTTCTTCGGACTGCTCGCATTCCTAACCATCGTTGGTATTCCATGGGGTAGAGCGTGTTTCGTTATGGGTAACTTCTCATTCTTCCCATTTGGTCAGGAAGCGATTTCGCGTGATGAGCTAACCAATGAAATGGACATCGGCACGAGCCCGCTAGGCGTGATTGGTAACGTGATTTGGTTCTTATTTGCGGGTATCTGGCTAGCGATTGGTCACATCATGTCAGCTGTGGCGTGTTTCATTACCATCATCGGTATTCCGTTCGCGATTCAGCACCTTAAATTAGCGGTTATCTCGCTGGCGCCAATCGGTAAGACGGTTGTCGATAAACGTGAAGCAGAAGCGGCGCGAGTAAGAAATTACAAAGGTTAAGACTACAGTTTAAGCCTTATATAGAACTGAAAAAGCACATCACATGATGTGCTTTTTTGTGCCTCGTTTTCTATCTAACGATGCCCCAATCTCACAAACACTCACTAGACATTGTTGAACAAGACTTCAAGCCTAAGGGTGATGTTGGCTTCTTCCGTGTGTTTCTCGTAAGGCTCTCGTTCCCACTGGTAACGCGGGGTGACCTCGTAAAACAGCCATTCCTTCCATACATTTTCTCTATACGTTACCGACACTTGCGAATATTCGTTGTGGTTATACGGTTCGCTGGTCGCGGTTATCGTGGCGCTGTATTACAGAGCTTGGTCTTGAGAAAGGTAATGGTACAAGGTAATGCCCGTACCATACTCCCAGCCTTTGAGGTCATCGTTATAGCCAGCAAAGTTAGACCAACGCGCTAAGAAATCGTCACTCAAAGAGAGGTCAAAATCGATATCAGTGCTCTCTCCCGTCTCTTTCTTCTCTTGATACACACGTTGGGTTAGCCGGAATACTGCATCTGTGGTGAGCGGGTAGGTAAAACGATAGCGAGCCTCTATTCTTGGGCGTAATGTCGCTTTGATATTGAAACTACTGTAACCCTTGGCATAGGCGTCATAACGAAGGCCAAGTGCATTTTCTAACTCTTCAGAATCTTGTGGGAAGAAGTCTAAGAATTCTTCATCGCCAACAGACTCGTAGATTAGCTTAAGCCTTTTGCTGACAAAGGGTAAATGCAGGCGTGCGTTGAGCTTGGTGGAATAATCCACGTCACCGCCCTCAGAATAGATGAAATCATTATACCAACGTACAGAGGTTCCGGCTCTGGCGTCCTCGGTAATACGGTCATCCACAAAGAAGTTATCGAACCATATTGCGGGCTGACAAAACTTGCTGTTTAGGTAGTGGTAAGCTTTTTCGACGCGCGTGTCTTCTAACGGTTGGCTGTGACACTCATCCTGTTCCTCCGCGAAGGCAGAGTGGGAAACGAGCGATGCTAATAATGAGGAGTTAACTATCCAACGACTCAATGGAACCTGTTTGTCATTCTATGTATCAATAGTTTGACTATAACTAAGCAGTTATGACAATGCGACTTTTAAAGAGATTTATCTTAATCAGTGGCTATTCAAAACAGAGACTTGAATAACATATGGCAGGTAAAGAAAACGGGCTCAGTAGGTGAGCCCGTTTGTCGATAAGTTTATAAGTGACTTAATGGCAGATTACATTGCCGCTTCGAAAATCGCAGAGATTTCTTCGTGGGTCGCTTGTTTAGGATTAGTAAAACCACATGCGTCTTTCAGTGCGTTGTCAGACAGAGTAGGGATATCTTCTAGCTTCGCACCAAGTTGCGCGATACCTGTTGGGATGTTCACGTCATTTGCTAGTTGAACAATTGCTTCGATCGCAGCTTCTGCACCTTGCTCTGGTGACATACCTTCAACGTTAACGCCCATTGCTTTTGCAACATCACGTAGACGCTCAGGACAAACTTGCGCGTTGTAGCGTTGAACGTGTGGTAGCAAGATAGCATTACACACACCGTGTGGAAGATCGTAGAAGCCGCCTAGCTGATGCGCCATCGCATGAACATAACCTAGTGACGCGTTGTTGAACGCCATACCCGCCATGAACTGTGCGTAAGCCATTTGCTCACGAGCTTCAATGTCTTCGCCGTGCGTAACCGCTGTTCTTAGGTGTGCTTGTACAAGTTCAATGGCTTTAATCGCTACAGCGTCTGTAATTGGTGTCGCTGCGATAGAAACGTAAGCTTCGATTGCGTGTGTTAGCGCATCCATACCTGTTGCAGCAGTCAGTGATGCAGGCTTAGCAAGCATTAGTTCAGGATCGTTTACTGAAATAAGCGGTGTTGTGTGCTTATCAACGATAGCCATCTTAATGTGGCGCTCTTCATCAGTGATGATGCAGAAACGTGTCATTTCTGAAGCGGTGCCCGCAGTCGTGTTGATAGCGATAAGAGGCATCATCGGTTTTTCAGATTGATCGACACCTTCGTAATCTGCAATCTTGCCGCCGTTAGAAGCAACCAGAGCGATACCTTTTGCACAGTCGTGTGGAGAACCGCCACCTAGAGAAACAACAAAATCACAATCGTTGTCAGTCAGCAATTCTAGACCATCGTTCACGTTAGTGATGGTTGGGTTTGGTTGAGTGCCGTCGAATACAACTGCGTCTACGCCACGCTGGCTAAGAAGGTCTTGTACCTGCTTAACTACGCCAATTTGATTCAGGATCTTATCAGTAACGATCAGACCTTTTTTAAAGCCTTGAGACTGAATGCTATCAGCAGCATCCTTCAGACAGCCAGTACCCATGAAGTTGATTGTAGGGATGTAAAATGCAGTAGACATTGGAAAACTCCGTTAATTATGATTTTTAATTTCCTACATGTTGTCGGCATTCAAGTGGTCGACCATTGATCTGGAATAACTTTGATTCCGAACTACCACTTTGTGGCTAGTCGTTGTGATAGGGCTCATATAGCAATCGTTTTCATGGTTTTTGGCTGTGTTCTTTGTCAGTAGTGATTAGCGATAAATTGGCTCCACCAAGAGCAGAATGGTGCTCTATAACAATGAAAAATAAGGTTTTTCATTGAAAACTCTTCTAGTTAGGCTGGTGTCGACGTTTTATCTGAGTCATCGCTGCATTCAATTTCAGGTTCTTGTGACTCTTCAGAATCAAGCGTGTCTTCTGGCTCCTCGTCATAGTATTTGACAAGAAATGGGGTGAGCATGACAGATGACGGTAAGAAGTGTTTCATAATACCTCCCGGTACTTAAATGTATTTCTTGTATGGTATTGGTTTAATATGTGGCAAAATTTGCGATACATCATGAGTTGCGACTTGTTTTATATAAATTATTAGATTTATATACAGGCTCACAGATTTACGAGTAAAGTGATTGCCAGCCTACAAGGCGAAGAGAAAAATTAAGCAAAACTACGATAAAAACAAACACAGCACTGCTCAACAACGCGAATAACAGGACAGAAAATGAAGTACGATTGGATATTCTTTGATGCGGATGAAACCTTGTTCCACTTTGATGCTTTTCAAGGAATGAAGCTGATGTTCTCCCGTTTTGGTGTGGACTTTAGTGAACAGGATTATTCGGTTTACCAAGAGGTTAATTTACCACTTTGGGTAGATTATCAAGATGGCCGCATTACGGCAGCTCAACTGAAGCACGCGCGTTTTGAAAGCTGGGCAACAAAGTTAGAGACAACAACAGCAGAACTAAACAGTGCATTTTTGACCGCAATGGCGGATATCTGTTCTCTGCTCCCAGGTGCAAAAGAGTTGATGGAGTCTTTAAAAGGCAAAGTGAACATGGGTATCATCACGAATGGGTTTACCGAGCTGCAATCTATACGTTTAGAACGCACAGGCATGACAGATTACTTTGACCATGTGATCATCTCTGAAGAAGTCGGTGTCGCGAAACCAGACGCTGAAATCTTTGAACATGCACACAAGCTTGTTGGCTTACCAGCAAAACAACGCGTATTGATGGTCGGAGATAACCCGCATTCAGATATTTTAGGCGGCTTGGATTTTGGTATTGAGACGTGTTGGTTGAACAGCCAAGAGAAAGCAGCACCAGCAGGTATTAACCCTCATTATCAAGTTAAGTCTTTAGCTGACCTGCAAGCTCTGTTATTGGCATAATTGCTTTTAGATTTTTGAGTGAATGATTGATAGCCGAGTGCAGTTATGTGCTCGGCTACTTATTTTTACCTACTGTAAGTTATCGATAGTGGTGCTTAAGTCTATCTTTGCTTTAAGCTCGCTTTGATTACCCAATGACAATAAAGAAAAGGAAGAGGTGTGTTTAAATCTCATCGCCATAGCTGCTACGGCATTGCTGCCATTCTACTTTGGAGCTGCTTAATCGCGCTGTCTCGAAGCGTATCTGAACAACTGGGCCCAATCGGTGGTGCGGCCAGCCTTTACACGGTGAGTGCGCTGTTGTTGATCTGTGTTATGGGTCTACCAAAGCTGTCACGCTTTTCTAAGTCTTATTTGCTGATTGGCGGCACCTTGTTCGTTTGTTATGAGATCTTCTTGGCTCTGGCTTTAGGAATGGCAAACAATAGACATCAAGCCTTGGAAATGGCTGTCATCAACTACTTATGGCCAGCACTGACGGTGTTATTTGCGGTGCTGCTGAGCGACAAGAAAATTAACTGGTTGGTTTACCCAAGTATCTTCTTGGCCTTCTTTGGCGTCGCTTGGAGCATCAGCGGCGATCAGGGGCTTTCTGTTGAACAAATCGCTGCCAATGTTGCTACTAACCCAAAAACTTATTCAATGGCGTTTTTCGGCGCGATTATTTGGGCGGTTTACTGTAATTACACTCAGAAAGTGGCGAAAGGGCAGAATGCGATTGTGTTGTTCTTTATCGCAACGGCAATCACCTTGTGGATCAAATACGCATTGAGTAACGAAACCGGCATGGTGATGACAACCAGTGCTGCGATTGACTTAGTGTTGGCAGGCGTGTGTATGGGCGCAGGTTACGCGCTTTGGAATACAGCGATACTTGGCGGCAATATGGTCTTCTTGGCGACCATGTCGTATTTCACGCCTATTTTTGCGACCTTACTGTCTTCTATTATTTTGGGTTTGTCATTGAGCATGACGTTTTGGCAGGGCGTTTGTATGGTAACGATTGGCTCTTTAGCTTGCTGGTGGGTAACCAGAGACAAAAAGCCGACGGTTACGGCGTCGGCTTCTAAAAAGGTTCAATCAGAGTCTTAGTCAGCGAGAGGTTGATTGGTTAGCTCTTGGTTCTTAACTCTCGACTCTTAACTCGCGATATTGAGATTCAATTGAAGCTCATATGGCATCTTCGATAGGCGTCGCTTAAGTTGGCGGCGCGTACGTTCAATATCATCGACCGCAATCGCTTGTTGGTCGTTGGTATGAATATCAACATTGATTCGTAATTCTGGACCAACCTTAGTCACACCCATCAGCTCCAAATCTTGCTCCGCTTCTTTGTCTACCGCGACAACGTTCTTATCTACCGCATCACAAATATCTTTGTTTGCCGACATCATAAGCAGTTCGCGCATCGCCTCACGTAACATGTCGAAAGGAACTTTGATGAAGTAGAAAGACATTAGCAACATCATCATTGGGTCGGCATACACTGCGTATTCTGCAAGCGGAGAAAAAGTAATTAACCAAGCCGCTACGAAACCCGCTGTTACCGCTACACTCAGTAGCGTATCCATCTGCCACTGCTTAGATTCAGCCTGAATCAGACCTGAAGAAATACGTTTGCTCTTATTCGCGATGTACCACCAAGCGTAACCACAACCCAACACGTTGAAAATACCAAACAGAGTTGCAATAGAAGCATCAACTTCACGACCACCCGTCATTAGGGCACCAATCGCAGAGTAAAGTGAATAACCAACCACAAGCAGAATCACAACGGCTTTAATCGCAATCACAATCGGCTCGATGATAGCTCGACCGAACGGGAACTCTCTATCTGAAGGGCGGTTAATGTATTTTGAAGCAGCTAGTGACAATAAAGTTAACAGTAAGCTGATAAGAGAATAGACACCGTCAAACACTATGACCAGAGAGCCAACGAGAAGACCCAACACCAATCCGCCAATTGCGAAGCCTGATGCTAAAAGGGCTGAGAACAATAGTACTCGATTTTCGTTTTGACTTTTCCTGTCACACATAATATTTTCCAGATGTTTTTGATAACTTCATTGTTCTAATATCGAGCTAACTTTACAAACTTTATCTGATGACGTTTATATGTCTTATTTAATTAAAACATATAAATCAATAAAATTCAGTGACTTAAGGTTAGGGTTTGGTGTCAATAAAGTTGACGTTGAGTGTTTTTTGGGGATGATGTGCAACTGAAATAGGATCGTTTATGATTAATACAACACATTAGTCGCTAAGGTCTTATTGGTCTTCTAGATTTGACTGCGACTGCAATGGACAAGGAGAGAATCAATATGAAGTTTGACGATATCAGTGATAACGAGTTGTGGGTGATTGCTAACCCGATTATGGATAATCTGATGGACGGTTCAACCAAGGTCGATCATGAACAGCACTGTCGAGACTTTACTCAAAGGATGAAAGACATTGTTACGCCGGAATATTTAGAAAAGGTGTGTCACCATTATCAGCACAGTAATGGCTTTTTTGCTGAGCGAGAGCAAGTCGCGCTGTTTAGACGTTCAGACTCCATCGCTTTTGTGTGGAAACAAGCTTACACCATCGCCAAAGGCGAGTTTGTCGCCGAAATGGTATTGGTTGAAGAAGACGGACGCTACTTAGTGGATCACGTGATGGTTTTCTAGAGCAAGACTTAAGTATGGAGTAAAAGTCGTCCGTCTAGAAATCAAACAAATAATCACTAAGCTGGTCGGCCAACCAATTCATTCCTGGGTGCTCTGCCATGCCAGCCGCGGTAAACATACAGTAGTCTTCTTGTGTTAAACCGTAGGTGTGTTTGATCACGGCAAGCTCTTGTTCACGCAGTAAATGGCGAATCAATGGCTCAGGCATTACGCCCCATGCTTCTTCACGTAGAATCGTATCCAACATAAAGTCGAAGCTAGAGAAGCCAATGTAACGACGCGAGAAGGGCTCAAGCTCAGGATTATCCTTTTCATTAAGATAAACCATGGTTGCTTGCATCGAATTTCTCAGTACTTCATCAGACACTCGTCGCATCGCACTCAAATCATGTCCTTTCTTGCATACAGACATCATTCGAATCTTACCAAGCGGGTTGTAGATAATTCTTGGGTCATCGACGCGTTCGTAATCGACACCAAATGCGAAGTCGACTTGCTGAGTTTCAACTAGGTTAGCTAAGTCACCGCTCGATGCGAGAACGAAGTTGAATGAGGTAGAAGGGTACTTGTTATTTAAGGCGTGAGATAAGTCCTGCCACATTTCATCGGGTAGGGAGTCATCTCGTGCTATCCAAATTTCTGCGTTGAATTCGCCCGAAACATGCAAGCAGGTTTGTTTAATACGCGCGGCTGTCACCAACATGCCTTCGCAATCTTTGTAAATCGCTTTACCCGCTTCTGAAAGCTCAACGTGGTTTCCGCTGCGGACGAACAGCTCGACATCTAACTCTTTTTCCAAGGCTTTAATCGACATGCTGAGTTTGGTTCGGTTGCATTCTAACTGGCGTGCAGCTTCAGAAACTGATCCTAAATCAGCAACGGAACAAAAGGCTTGGACTTGAGAAAGGTTCATTTCATTTCCATATTGAGCGGGGGTTGGTGCATATTATCTGAATATTGTGCTGACTATCTTAGAAATAGTCCATCTTTGCATGATAACTCTATGACGAATTGACTAATTTGGTTTACTCTGGGGAAGTTCCGAACCTACAAGAAGTAAAGATGGAGGCCATGATGGCGAAACAATGGGACGAATACGCCGTTGATTGGGATAAAGATCCCGCAACTGCAGTATTCGCACAATCCGTATTTGACCAGTTAACACAGCTCGTTGATTTAAACGGAACCCGTGTCCTTGATTTTGGTTGTGGTACAGGACTACTCAGCCAGAAAATATCTCCTTTAGCAAAAGAGATCATCGCACTTGATATCTCTGAAGGGATGATTGAAGAGTTAGATAAGAAAGAGTTACCTAACGTTGAACCGGTAGTTGATATTTTATCGCGCGGACTTGCAGCGCAGCATCCAGCATTCAGAAACCAGTTTGACCTAGTGGTAGCCTCTTCGGTGTGTGGTTTTATCCCGAACCTACAAGACACAGTCAGTCTGATTTACACGCTGCTTGAAAACGACGGTACGTTTGTACACTGGGATTGGTACTTGGAAAGCGACAGTGAAGACTACGGTGTAAGCCAACAGCGCTCAGAAAATGTATTGAGTGCAGCGGGCTTTGCAGTAGTTGAAGTCTCTACACCGTTCTCGATTGACACTCCACAAGGAGAGTTAAAGGTATTAATGGGTGTTGGACGTAAACAAGCGCTTCCAGATCTGTAATCGTGTGTATGCCTTGAGCTAGCATTCAGAATGCTCATTTAAACTACTAAACCCACATTAACGACTCTAACGTCAGTTATGTGGGTTTTCTCTTTTTGGCGCTATCGTTTTAAACAGAACGAATTAGCGCTTTCTCATTTCTTCACTACTAACTCTGGTTTCTCTATTTCTCTATTTCTCTATTTCTCATCTCGCTCATAGAAAACTCAACACCGCTAATTTACAAATTATTTATTTCCATTTTGGAAATGTAGTCTTGCATACATTTCATTAGTGGAAATATAACGGTGAGATATAAAATAAGCCCATAACAACACTAAGGGTTTAATCATGAGCCACCAATCTGCGTCATCTACTTCTTCACCACTTTCAGAGCAACAACAACGCTTTAGCAATATCATTTCAGATGCCAACCTGTCACCAAAACAGAAGTCGAGCTATCTTGCCTTAGAAGCTGAAGCCAGCTTACCGTATATGCCGGTAAGCAAAGAAGTAGAGCAAGCCTTACAACAAGGTGTGCTGTGTGACATGTTTGAAGGGCACGCCCCATTTAAGCCGCGCTATGTACTTCCAGATTATTCTAAATACTTACATCAAGGCTCAGAGTATTTAGAGCTTAGCGCGGCAACCAACTTCGATGAAGCATTGAACATGCTTACCATCCTTTACCACCATGTTCCGTCTGTCACTTCAATTCCGGTTTACCTAGGTCAGTTGGATGATGTGTTGATGCCTTTCGTGGGCGACTTAACAGAAGAGCAGGTATACCAAAAGATTAAGCTGTTCTGGATCATGTTGGATCGCACACTGCCAGACGCCTTTATGCATGTGAATATCGGCCCGACAGACAACATTATCTGCCGTACGATTTTACGTGTAGACGCTGAATTGAAGCAGATCGCGCCAAACTTAACCTTTATGTACGACCCAGCCTTGACACCTGATGATCTACTTCGTCATGCGGCGAGCAACATCTGTGAATGCAGTAAACCACATATTGCAAACTATCCAGCGCATGCCGAGGCTTACGGCGATAAGCGTTTTGGTATTGTGAGCTGCTACAACTCTCTGCCGTTAGCGGGCGGTTCAAATACCTTGGTGCGTATGAACCTAAAGCAAGTGGCGTTGAAGTCTGAGGACAGTGCTGATTTCTTACAACAAGTACTGCCGAACTACAGTGGCATCATGGTTGAGTTGATGAACGCTCGTAGCCGCTTCTTGCATGAAGAGTCTAACTTCTTCGAAGGTTTCCTGACCAAAGAAGGCCTTATCGAAGAAGATCGCTTTGCGCCAATGTTTGGTATTTATGGCATGGCGGAAGCAGTCAACATCTTGTTGGAGAAAGAGGGCCAAGCAGGGCGCTATGGTCACGATGAACAGGCAAATCAGCTTGGTCACCGTATCTCCGAAAAACTGGCTGAGATCGTTGAACGCTCTGACGTGAAGTATGGGTTAGAAGGTAAAGCTCTGCTGCATGCTCAAGGCGGTATTAGCTTAGATGAAGATGTGACGCCGGGTGTCCGTATTCCTTATGGTACCGAACCGGATCCTGTCTCTTACGTTCGTGCAACCGCGGGTCACCATAAGTTCTACACCTCGGGCATCAGTGACATTCTGACCATCGACGAAACAGTGAAATCTAACCCTGAAGCGATGTTTAACCTGTGTAAAGGCGCGATTCAAGCGGGTTACCGAGAGTTCACGGCTAACGTTGCATCAAATGATTTGGTTCGTGTCACGGGTTACATGATTAAGCTATCTGACATTGCCAAATATGACGAGCAAGGCTCACGCACCAATACCACCTTTTTAGGTGCCGAAGCTGCGAAGAACACGGGCATATTAGAGCGTAAACCACGCGTGGTGAGTTCAGAGATGTCGCCGACATACGAATAGCTTTAACGTGCGTGCGTTATGTGTATGGTGCGTTTCGAATACGAACAATGTGAATTATGAAAATTTCTGATCTAACAACTCAAATGGCTAGGGTTAAAAATAATAAGACAGAAAAACAAGCGAAGGTCAGCCGTGTGCTGACCTTTTCTTGTGTTGACGGCCCGGGAAACCGCTTGGTGCTGTTTCTTCAGGGCTGCAACTTTGACTGTATTACTTGCCACAACCCACACACAATTAATCACTGTAACCATTGTGGTGACTGCATTAGCGGCTGTCCGAGCAGTGCTCTGAGTCTTATTGATGGCAAAGTGAAGTGGGACCCAGCAGCCTGTACGAATTGCGATCAGTGCATTGATGTCTGCGATCATAAGTCGAGCCCGAAAATTACCACAATGACGGCCTCAGAGGTTCTGGAGCTTGTCAGGCATAATCAGTTTTTCTTGAGTGGCATTACCGTTTCTGGCGGTGAAGCGACCATGCAGTTGCCGTTTATCATAGAGCTGTTTCAAGCGATTAAACGTGATTCACAGTTAGCGCATCTCACGTGTTTTATTGATAGTAATGGTTCGCTGTCACTTCAAGGGTGGGACAAGGTGTTGCCTTATCTTGATGGCGCGATGATTGACCTAAAATCATGGCAATCGGAAACACATCAATGGTTAGTGGGTAGAGGTAATCATAGGGTGTTTGAAACCATTAACTACTTAGCAGATAAAGGAAAACTGCACGAAGTTAGGTTGCTACATATCCCAAATAAAAGCGATCTTGAGGACGAAATTGAACAAGTGGGGCGTTACTTGAAGACTCTACCAAGTGATATTCGAATTCGGCTGAATGCGTTTCAGCATCATGGTGTCATTGGCGACGCGTTAGATTGGCCGAAATGCACCGAAAAACAGATGCAGAGCTTTCACGATAAGCTCTACACCATAGTTCAAAGACCGATGCAAACTCCTGAGGTTTATACCTAGTCTTTAGATTTCTTAGGCGGTCAATCAGGCTTCTAAGAACGTTAACTTTCTAAAGATATTAAGTCTCTAAAAATATTAAGCTTCTAAAAACAGGTCACACAACCATTTGATCGCTTGATCATTCATGTTGGGTTTATTCCACACCAAGCTGTACGCCACCTTACCGTAATCAAAAGGCAAGGGCTTGCTCACTAAGCCCTGAGCTTGTTTAGCATGCTCAGCCCACTGTTTAGAGCAAGTGAACAGGAAAGGTGTGTGGTGACACAACACAGCCGCAGCGCCGAAGTCCGCGACCGATATTGCCATCTCTCTTGGTTGGTGGCATTGAACCAAGTTTTGTTCAAAGTAAGGCTGAGACAGTTCGTTATCTAAAATCCCAATGTGCTTGTAATCTAAGTAGCCTTCTACCGTCAGTTCTTGCTGAGCGAGAGGCTGGTGTGCGCCCATCAAACAAACCATTTCATCTGGAAGAATTGTTTCCCAAACCAGCTCTTTGTTATCGGTCGGCGGCTGAGATATATCATGAGGCAACAAGATCAAATTGACCTTGCCACTGAGTAAAGCATCGAAGCCGAGCTGTTGTTTCGAATAGATGTTGAGCTTCGCGCTTGGCGCGAGCTCAGTGGTAATTTTACTGATCTTTGAGGCAAATACTTCGAAAGTACTTTCACGCATCGAAAGTGAAAAACTGCCTTGGTACTCTTGAGGGGTAAAACTCTTTTGATGAAGCAGTCCATTCATGCTTGAAAGAATTGCGTGAACAGTGGGCGCTATCTTCAGAGCAAAGGGAGTCGGGATAAGCTTGGTACCATCTCGATAGAAAAGCTCATCATTCAGGATGTCACGCAACTGAGACAGGGTTTTGCTTACACTCGAAGGGCTGACACAGAGTTGCTCTGAGGTCTGAGTGACGCTGTGAGTGTTCAGCATAATATGCAGCGCAGTGAGGTGCTTAAGGCTCACCCTAGATAAGTGTAAGTAATCCATTTATGACTCACGCATTCAGGTTGGCTTGTGATTTTGCATGAACGACAAAACCGAACAAGCCAAATTGGATAAAGGTTATTTACGAGCTAGCTTATGGTGCGCTCTTGAAAAGTGGCCTGCGCAAAATGCGCCCACAATCGATAGTTCACCCGCTAAACACAGTACAGCACAAACTTCAGCGAGTGCTTGTGATTTACCGTTACCATGCAGCCCAAGTAAATCTAAACAGGCTTTTTGACTTGGCAAGCCGGTACCACCGCCGACAGTCCCAACCATTAAGTTAGGCAGTGTCGCGCTAGCGTATAAACCGCCTTCTTTGTTGAGTTCCATACGCGTCATACCAATCGCTGACTCAGCGACACAGGCCGCGTCTTGGCCACAAGCGATATAGAGTGCCGCCAACGCATTCGCATAATGGGCATTGATACCGATAGTACCACTCAAAGCGCCACCGACTGTGGTCATTTGGCCAAACTGGACCATCTTCTCTGGTGTCGTGTGTAGGTACTTCGCGACAAGCTCTGCAGGGATATTAACCTCAGCAGTTACCTTTTTGCCACGAACGCTGCGCAAGGTTTGGGTATTGGCTTTCTTATCGCCTGACAAGTTGCCATCAAGGAAAGCGTGGTCAGGCTTAACTGGCGTATTTTCGATGATGTACTCAAACACGGCATTGGTTGCGATGGTCACCATATTCTGACCAGAAGCGTCTCCGGTTAGAAATTCGAACACCAAGTAAACATGGTTACCTTCGATGTTGATATTAATGTCGGTCAGCTTGCCGTGTGATGTTGTTGATTCTGCCAAGATCTTGAACTGGTCATACTGAGTCACAGCCCAAGCCACAAACTGTCCGGCTTCAACTAATCCTTGAAATGCAAAGCCAGGAGTACGTGTTACGCCTTCATTGAGCAACATAGCACTTGCGCCACCACAAGCCGTAATCAGCTTAGAACCACGGTTATAAGACGCGACAAGCGCAGCTTCTGTGGTCGCGAGTGGTACGAGGTAATCGCCCGTAGCAAATAGGCCATTGACTCTTAAAGGGCCAGATATTCCCACAGGGACTTTAACGGTGCCAATAAAGTGCTCAATGTTTTTCTCATAAGCTTGGAACTGACTTTGTGTATGAGGGTCGAGCAGTTCTTGCTGTGAATCTGCATTATCGAGCGCTGTCCAGCGACGTGTGAGATTCTTTTCTGTCAGGTAGGGGCTAGGTGTCAGCTTATTTACTGGCTTTTCAAAATGAGGCTGAAGCTTTTTTTCTAATTCGTCTGCGGAGATGTCGCCTCCTAAAATAGAAACATAGTCACGGCGATGCAGATTTAGTTTTGGCATAAATAGTATGAAGTAAAGTTTGTGCAGCAAATTGGTTTGCGCTGATTCTACCGAGTAATAAACCAGAAACAAGCGCCTGATATAATGAGTTACAGTTTGTGTGGTTGTTGAAGCAAAAAGCAGCGAAGTTTCGCGAAATATAGGCTGTATTTGAGCGAAATTTAGATATGAATGTCGAGAAGGCTACCGATGGCTTCGTTTTGACGATCAACCACACTTGCACCAACGCGGTTATAACTTGCGCTTTGTGTCAGTTTAATCAAGGAATCGGTTGAAGATGAAGCAGGTTCAGGTTCTTTGTCTTTAAAGGAAATGGCTTGTTCAGGCTCTATTTGATTAAAGCTGAGATCGCTAGCTTCGAAAGTGTCGTCGGATTCTAGAGCGTGTTTGGAGGCTTGGTTGAGCTCGATTGCGGCTTCTTCAGCCATGTTGGTGGATTGCTGAATAATGGCGTAACCAGATTGAATACCAGATATCGACATATCAGAACCTTTTATTGACGTATGAAATGAGTCTAGGCGGACGATATTTTGAGCGCAATGGTGAACAGATGAAATTTACGGTGAAAATGTGAACTTAAGCTAAAATAGTGATGTCTGTCTATTAACTGAACAGGTCATTTAGCGCGTTTAATTCTTCATCAGTAAGCAAAGAAGGCTTCTCTGTTTCAAGGTTGCCGTCGATCTCACCCTGAAGTGCTTTTAATTGTTGTGGGCTAAGAAGCTGTATTTGCTGCTTAAATGCTTCAAATTGCTGTGTATTCATAGTGTGACCTTTGTTCAAATCAATATGCTCTTTAGAGCATAGTCTACTGATTCAGGAAATCAAACAAGATTAAGTGAATTTTAAATGATGTTTGAAGTTTCTTGAAACTAAGACAACTATAAATTCCTGTGGTCGTTTTTTGTCCGAGAAATGTTAGGAAAAGTTAAGGCTTGGTCAATCAAAGTCAGAAAATTCCTACAATGTAAAAACGCCTTCAACCCTTGTGGCACAAGGGTAGGTAAGTAATTTCTCTACCCAATTAGGGGTATGGGTAAAGCAATGTATAAATATTTGCGATGATCAAAAGATAAGCAATTGGCGTTATCTTTTTGTTTTTACGGTATTTTGTTTGTTGCTCAAGAAGCTTCTGTTTCAAACGACTTGTCGATCTTAACCTTAACTGCAAACTTGGTCGCTAAGGTATGCAGTTCTGGAAGCATGCGATAGATCAAATGGAGCTGTTGTAGAACCATTTTGACAGAATTCTCATCTTCTTCTCGCCATTCACTCAAACGTTTATCCAGCTCCGGGTCATAAGCGTTTTTCACTTCACAATGCTCTTTATGAGAATAGAGCTGATCATTTAGAGCGTCGAGATGCTGGTGGATTACTCTGTGCGCATCTAGCACCAGTTTGTGTGTCGCTTCATCATCAATACGCGTTCTGTGAGCACCCAGAGCCGAGATATAGCTAAGTAGAGCATGATTGAGTGTTAAGAATCGGAAGCTCTCATCTTCAGAGGTGCGGTACTTACCCGGTTCAACCAACATGCTACTGATCGCGGCAGTCAGGTTTGCATCATTATTATGCGCACTACGTCGAGCGATACGATAGTTTAGGCTATCTTTCTTACCGACACGGTATTGGCCGATGATCTGAGCGAGATAGTTCTTATTGGAATCGAGCGCATTCGCCATCACTTTGTGCAGTCGCTTCGACTGCCAATCAGGTAACACATAAATGACAGCAAGCACGGCGAGAGCACAACCAATAAAGGTATCCGCTAACCTTGGCAATACTACCGCGTAGCCTTCACCTAATTGGTTAAAGCAGAAGAGCACAAGCAGTGTGATAAAGCCGGTCGCAAACCCGTAGTTATTGATTCGAAACGCAAAGAACATCACGCCACTGATCACAATGAACACTAATTGGCTCTCTTGCGACGGGAAGAAAGTCAGTAACGGTACTCCGATCAATAAGCCTGCGACCGTGCCAATGACACGCGCCGTCAGTTTTTGACGGGTTGCACTGTAGTTTGGCTGACACACAAACAGTGTCGTCAGTAGAATCCAATAACCTCGTTCGATATCAAAACCCTGGATAATCCCGTAGCCCAGCGTCAAAGTGATCGCCATGCGAATCGCGTGGCGGAATAGCATAGAATCGGTGTGCAAGTTAGCTTTGATCTTGTGCCACATTGCCGTCAAAGTATGAGGGTTGGTATCGTCCAATACACCTTCTTCAATCTTCTCTGCATCTGGGTTGCTGATATTCGAGAGCTGTTTTTCAACGGTTGCTAGGTTATTGAATAAGTAATCCAACTGGTTCAGCAGTGATTTCCATTTAGGATTATTCTGTTGGTGCAGATGATTGAGCGAAGACATCAGCTCATCGAGTGCCAATACAGACTTGTCACCATGCTGGTATTCAGCGCCAACTTTCAACGAGCTCGCCACTTCTTTACACGCAGTGGCCTGCGCTTCCAGTAGATACTTAAATCTAAACAACACGTCAGAGCGCTCAAAGTGTTTTGCTAGCTCTTGATAGCGATAGTGGCTAGAGCTGACGCGTTCATGAATATCTTGTGCGATGAAGTAGGTGTTAAGAAATCGGTCACTAGGGCCGTCAATGTGTCCGCGCTTAGAGCGATTAAGCAGCGTCGCTTTACACATGTTGAGTGCGTTAACGGTACTCGCGTTGAGTTTGGCTTCAATGATTCGGTGTGGCTGGGGAATCAAGTCAGAAACGGGGTAGAAGAGTTCCGCTTTTGAATCGATGTAGTTACCGATTTGATCGAATACCGTGGCTAAGTTTTGCTGCACGGGTTGCATTGGCCACACTATCTGCCAAATCATCGACATGAAGTAGTACCAAGCGGCGCCAGTTAACAGTAGAAGCGGTTGAAACCAAAGGTTGGTGCTCTCGTGTGCACCAAGCATGGTATAGATGGCAACCAAGAGAGAACCAAACGCGATACTCGCGTATTTAGGGCCAATTGCCCCGAGAATGATAAAAGAGAAGGTTGAAACAAAAAGCCCGATCGCGAACAGCCAAGGCGTATCGAAGAGAAGCTCAATAGAGAAAGCCGCAACGGCGAAACAGATAAAGGTCAGCGTGAGTGCTTTCAAGCGCCCGGTAAAGCTGTCATCACTTTCCGCAAGAGCCGCAGCAATAACGCCTAAGATCAAAGGCGTGATCAGTGTGTTTTGTCCATAATACCAAGCAGGCACCACCACGCCGAGCAGAGTGATGAGAATTAATACGCTGTAATTTATGGTTTTATTCGCCCAATAGAGGCGTAATTTGGCTGAAAAGTCCACAGTCGCTCACTTGACACACTAAAAACCATAATCCTAACAGAAATCAAGCACAAGAATTTGATACTTATCCATAATTGCCCGTAGGTGGTCATGAAAGCGTCGATAAGATATGAGATATTATTAATTCTCATTGCATCATGATATAAATTCAATATTCCCAATTAAGAGCACACTCCAATGCAGCTAAGCGCTAACAAGACTGCACAGTTTTTTATTCAAAATGAATATCATCAGGTTGAACTTGATGGTCCACGCTTGCTGTTATCTTCAGTAGGCAGTGAAGAGCGTATCCCATTTACTATTTGGAGTGGCAAGATCGCGATAAAGCGCGGATTGTTCTGGGGATCGCTACAATTTTTTGCTAATCAACAAGATGGAACACAGCGCAGTTGGTTAGTACAAGGCTTACCTTGGGATCAATGCCGTCAATTTGCACGCGCGTCAGTTAGTGCTTATCAGAAGTGGCACGACACTCAATGTGAACAATTGGCTGAACACGTACCTCAGTGGGAAGCTGAATTAACACGTCTTGAGCAATTACCAGCCTTTCTACCGCATTCTAAGGTCAACACTTGGGTTGATATGGTCAACTCAGGCTTAGAGAGTATGACAATGACGCTAGAAGAGGCCGCACAACGCATGCCAAACCGCATCGCAAGAATGCAGCCATGGTTATCTGAAACGGAAATCAAGCAAGCTGAAAGAAACCAGCAATGGCTAGAGACCGAGCGAAAAAACTGGGAAGTGTTGTTTGCGCAATGTGAGTCGTCACCACTGAACTTATCGCAGCAATATGCGGTGTTGATGAATGATGATCACAACCTTATTTTAGCGGGTGCAGGCTCGGGTAAAACCAGTGTTCTAACGGCTCGCGTCGCGTATTTACTGCAAAGCCATCAAGCTCAAGCTGAAGAGTTGCTATTGCTCGCTTTTGGTCGTGAAGCGGCAGAAGAGATGAAGCAACGTCTCGACAGCAAAATTGGTTTATCAGCAGAGAAGGTGCAAGTCAGCACTTTCCACCAGTTGGGTTTAAAGATACTGAATCAAGTTGAACCCGAACGTGTGGTTATTTCTCCTTTAGCGCTCGATGACAACCAACGCCAAGCATGGTGCATTGATTGGTTGAAGAAGCACTGGATGACACCGACCAACTTTAAACGTTGGCAAAAGCATTTGTCTAAATGGCCAATCGCTTATTTAACCGGTGACGATGAGCTTGGTAGCCACGTTTCAAACCTCAAATTGATCGGTTGGCTTGAAAAGCAGCTAGAACAGTTGAATGCGTCGGGCTTAACGAAAAAAGAAGTACAGCAACAGCTGATTGATCATCGAGACTATACGCGCCTCAACAGCGAACTGTCACTGTGTTGGCCATGTGTAACCGCGTGGCAAAAGGAGCTGAAAGAACAGAATCATATCGACTTCTCAATCATGATCAGTCGAGCGACCCAGTATGTCGAGAAGGGCAAGTTTATCTCACCTTGGAAGTTCATCATGATCGATGAGTACCAAGACATCTCACCTGATCGTCTTGCCTTGGTTGAAGCACTTTGTAATCAGTCTAAAGCCGAGCATCAAGCCTCTATTTTTGCAGTAGGCGATGACTGGCAGTCGATTTACCAGTTTGCAGGTGCGGATGTGGATTTGACCACGGGCTTTAAGGATCGTTTTGAAAGCTCGACCATTCATCACCTAGATACGACTTACCGCTTTAACAATCAGTTAGGTGCGGTGGCTAATCGCTTTGTACAAGAAAACCCAATTCAGATTCCGAAAGAACTGAACAGCTTCAAGCAACAGAAGCAGAAGGCGGTGTACAGTGCACCAAGTAAAGAAGTTGAGAAGATTCTTGATCAACTGAACCGTCAATCCAAAGGCAAAACCAATAAATCGGTGCTGCTACTTGGACGTAATCATTACCACAAGCCAGAGTTGTTGGAAGACTGGAAGAAGATCTTCACTTCCATTGATATCAAATTCATGACTTGCCACGGCAGTAAAGGTAAAGAGGCGGACTTTGTCATTATTCTTTGTGTTGACGAAGGACAGTTCCCGACCAAGAAGAAACAGCTGCATATTGATGGCGCATTGACTGAATCATCAGACGCGTTCCCTTATGCGGAAGAGCGTCGTTTATTCTATGTAGCAATGACGCGGGCAAAAGAGAAAGTATGGATCACGCACAGTGGCGACGGCTCTGGCTTTGTGCAGGAGCTGCATGGTTCTGATTACCCAGTTGTTCGTAAAAAGTGATGTTACTTGACTTGATTGTCTAAGATTAGATCTTCAATCCCTGCCCTAATATCACAAGGCAGACGCATAAAGCATAAGGAATTTGCTATGGAACACGGCTCTATTAACTACATTGAATTTGCTGCGAAAGACATCTCAGCAACTAAGGCATTTTTCAGTCAAGTGTTTGGTTGGAGCTTTGAAGACTATGGCCCTGAGTATTCTGCGTTTGAAGGCAAAGGCTTAATGGGCGGCTTCTATTTGGCGGATCTGGCGTCGAATACGGATAATGGCGCGGCGCTGATGGTTTTTTATAGCCAAGATCTTGAGCAAACCGAGCGCGATGTAATTGATGCTGGTGGTCAGATAAACCGTGAGATCTTTAGCTTTCCCGGCGGCAGACGTTTCCATTTCAGAGAGCCAAGTGGCAACGAGATGGCAGTGTGGAGCGATAAATAGAGAGACTCTCGCACTGTTTTATGATTGAACTGTTTAATGTCTGAAAACGAGACATAAAAAAGCCTGCGATAAAATGCAGGCATTTTAGTCTGTTCAGTAGAGATCACATTTAACGTGCGATTACGTGCGCTCTGCTAGATACGCTTCGTAGTCTGGGATTTCGATGATTACTTCTTCTTCAAGCAATGAAGAGTTAAACAGGAAGTTAGCGGTAGCGCGGTTAGTTGCCACAGGAATGTTCCAAACACTTGCGATACGAAGCAGTGCTTTTACGTCTGGGTCGTGTGGTACAGCATTAAGCGGATCCCAGAAGAAAATCAGCATATCGATTTTGCCTTCAGAGATAAGCGCGCCAAGTTGTTGGTCGCCGCCCATTGGGCCGCTGATCATGCTCTTGATTGCTAAGCCTGTCTCTTTACTGAGTAGAGAACCAGTCGTGCCCGTTGCGTAAAGGAAGTGCTTTTGTAGTTTTTCTTTGTTCTCTTTGACCCATCTTAGTAGCTCAGGTTTGAAGTGGTCATGAGCGACCAAAGCGATATGCTTGTGTGTTGGCATAGTGCGCGTTGTTTTTTGCATGAATGTTCCCTAAATTGTTGTTTCGTTTTTATTGTTTTGAGTTCTTCAGCCAATATAGCACTATGGATTCACACTGAATACCGGACGAAACTCAGAAGGTGACAATGAGTCGGCGATAATTTGATCTTTGAGAGTTGCAGGTGTCAGCGCTTCGATAATCGGTGCGCTGTGTTGCTCGTAAGGTTGACCGCGTAAGTAACTCGTGGCTTGTTTTACCGACAAGCGACCTTGCTCAACCATTTTATCTGTTGGCGCAAAAAGTACCTTGTTACGGAGTAAACCACGGTAGGTTCCGTGACTTAGGTAACTTGAGATTAACCCAATATCTTCGGTTTTATCGGCCGCTCGTAGCTCACTGATCGCTGCTTCAATCGCGACGGCACTTCCGACTATATATTGGATATCAGGTTCTTCTATCACCTGCTGTACTAGATTTCTTTGAAGTTCTTTATCGTTATCTGCCCAATAGCTGATCGCAATTTTGATATCACTCGACTTGATCGCATCATAAAACCCCAGTGCTACAGGCTTAGTGCCGCCACTCGCTTGTGGGCCAAGTAACAGGGCGATAGGTGTTTCGCCTGATCCTTTCGGGTGTCGTTTCGACAAAAAATCTCCGACTTGGTATCCCATTTGGTACCAATCGACACCGACCGTACCTTTTAATACCTTCTGTTGTTCTTCATTGACGGTTAACTCATTTACCGTAGCAAACACAGGCGTCGAGCCAACCCAATCGCTGAGATTGTCATGATACGCATCGGGTGAAACCGTACCTAAAATAATGGCATCGGCTCCCCATTGCGTGCAAAGCACCAGTTGCGAGGCTTGTTTGGCCACGTTGGGGTAACCGCCAGCTTCCAATACTCTTAGCTCAACTTGCTGCTTTTCTGCTTCAGAGATCATTCCATAGTTTACCGACAACCAATAAGAGTCTTTGAGGTGCGGATAAATGGCACAGATTTTCTCTTTTTGTGATGTGGCATTGGCGGGTTTTATTGGGCTCAAAGGCTCACTAGCACCTGCGACAGTAGTCACTGAGGCCAGTAGTGAGAGAAGAATTATTGAAGCGAAAGGTCTAGATAGCATGAATTGCCGTTTTGTTGGTTTTAGATAAGAAACACTGCAAAATATAGCGTATTCTGCATGGGTAAAGAAGAACGTTTTAAGGTTTAGAGTTTATGTTGTTAGCTTCAGCGAGTATTGGACGCAAGCTGCTGGCCTCATTCTTAGTGATGGCACTGTTGGTTCTATTGTCTGCATTGATCGGTGTTTCTGGTTTTAGCTTTGTAGCCAAAACGGAAAGAAACGTCGTTGATTCGGCGCTTCCTGCCATGATCGAAGCTCGTCAGGTTTCTGAGTTGAGTAACCGTATTATTTCGTCAGTACAAACACTTTCTAATGCGAGAAACGAAGCTGAAAGAAAAGAGGCTGGCACCGTACTGTTTGACCAACTTGAGTCGCTTCTTCAACATATCAAAGAGCTTGGTGTCGACAGTTTCGATTCTCAGCTCCTCAATAAACTCGAAAACAATGTTCAAAGCGTTATTAACACACTGGCTGAGTTGGGTGTGTCGGTTGAGCGTAAGCTTTGGTTAAGCAAAGAGTTGTCGTCTCGTGTCGAAGAGATGCGCCTATTGGCCGAAGAGCTAGAGCAGTTGACGCGAACCCAAGTTTTGAACACGGCTACCATTGCGGTTGCTAACGTCACGCATATCTATGACCTGCTAGAAACCAAAGAAACGGATAAAGCCTACCAAGCCTTAGATGCGCTTGTAGAGGTTGACCTTGATTTGTCTGAGCGCCTACACGAATTGCATTTGCTGGCGTTCAAAATGCTTAACCAAATTGAAGAAACGCAAACCGTTACCAACGTAGAGCGTATTCATCAAATCCAATCAGAATTTGAATCCAACCTAAGAATCATGGCGCGCCGCGTTAAAGCGGTCGAAGATCCTACTCGTTCAGCGCAGATGTCTCAGCTTCTAGAAGAGCTCAGAAAACGCCAAGTCGTGTTCGATATTTCATTAGAACAATATGAGAACACCAAAAAGTCAGAGTTTCTGATGCAAAATACGTTGGAGCTGTTCTCTCAGCTGAATACAACGGTTAACCAACTGGTTGATGATTCAAACCGCAGTACCAAAAAAGCGGTTGATGAGCTGACCAGCACGTTGAATTTGGCTCAATGGTCACTGTCTGTGATTTCGGTTATTGGTTTGGTTATCGTTGCATTTATCGTGTGGCGAGTGGTGTATATCTCGGTTGTTAAACGTCTTACTGAATACTCATCGGCCTTGATGTCTATCGCACAAGGTCGCCTGAATATTGATATCTCGGTAAAGGGTAATGATGAGCTGGCTCATATGGGCGAGGCGATCATCACTGCCAGAAACACCGCGCAGGCGCTACAAGTGGTTGCGGTGGGTGAAGCACAGGCGAAACGCGAACTTGAAGAGCACAAAGAACACTTAGAAGAGTTGGTCACAGACCGAACCTACCAGCTGCAAAAGACCAATGAGAAGCTGAACATCGAGGTAGGGAACCACGCTAAGGCTCGTAACGCCGCAGAACAAGCAAGCCGCGCAAAATCCGCTTTCCTTGCGACGATGAGTCATGAAATACGAACGCCGATGAACGGTGTATTAGGTACTGCAAGATTGCTCAAAGATACCGGGTTAGACCCGCTGCAATCCGGCTATGCAGACATCATTAACCGCAGCGGTAAGAACCTACTCGCGATTTTGAATGACGTGTTGGATTACTCAAAGATTGAAGCAGGGCATTTAGAAATCCGCACTGCTTCGTTTGATCTTCATCAGATGGTTCAAGATACCTACCAATTGATGGAAGGGCGTGCCGCTGAGAAGAAGCTGAACTTTGATTTCCATATTGAAAGTGATGTGCAACGCTATTGGCGTGGTGACGTAACGCGAATCAGCCAAATCTTGAATAATTTGGTCGGTAACGCGATTAAGTTTACGGAAAGTGGCTCGGTCGATATCTTTATCAGCTTAGATATCGAAGATGAAAATCGAGTGATGTTTGAAGTGTCAGATACAGGTGTCGGTATTGATGCTAGCGAACAAGCTTGTCTGTTTGATGCCTTTACCCAAACCGATAGCGGTCGCAACAAAACCGGCGGCACAGGGCTTGGATTAGCGATCAGTAAAAGCATCATGTTGGCAATGAACGGGGATATTGGCGTTCATTCTGAAGAAGGCGAGGGTAGCCAGTTTTGGTTCTCACTGCCACTTGAAGCCGGTGAGAAGATAGAAACGAAAGTACCGGTCATTGAAGCGTGTATTCGAGCTAAAGTACTTCTGATTGAAGATAACCCCGTAAACTGCATCGTTGCTGAAGGCTTCTTGCATAACTTGGGGCACGAGGTTGTGATTGCGACAACCGGACAAGAAGCGAGAGCCATATTCAGTGAGCAAGAGTTCGATATTGCGCTGGTGGACATTAACTTACCCGACTGCGATGGCGTCGAGTTAATTCAACAACTCAAAGACGATGCGCTTCAGCATAAAAGTGAAGAAGACGTAATTCGAAAAGTACCCCCAATGATCGCAGTATCGGCTCATGTGTTTAACGAAGAAGTGGAAAGCTATTTGTCGTCTGGCTTTGATGGATTCTTACCTAAGCCGTTAGAGAAGGAAGCATTATCGGAATTGATTGTTGAGCAGTTGGACGGTCACACGCTGTTGCTGCCTCAGCCGGATCCGTCAGATGCTGTTTGCTGTCAGCTAAACTCTAAACCTCAGGAAACCGAGCTAGACTTATCAGCATTGGCATTTGCAAGCTCGACACAACGAGCAAACCAAGACGCGGAACATAATCAAGGAGAACCGATTGTGCAGATGATTAACCCTAAGATTATCAAAGACGACTTGGCCATTCTCGGTCGAGAAAAAATAGTGCAGATTGTTGGGTTGTTTGACCAAAGCAGCCAAGTCACTCTCGATGAACTGATTGTGGCAAGTGCCGCTGACAACGCTCGTGAAATTAAGTCTTTAGCTCATAAACTGAAAGGGTCTGCCGGCAGCCTAGGATTATCTGCACTGTTTGCTTTATGCCAGAGCATTGAAGCGAGCGAGGATCCATTACTTCAATATCGCGATAATGCAGACTCATTACCTGAATTGGTGAAAGACTCGTTAGCAGCGCTCCGAGAGCAACTATAGAGTGGCTATTGGGCGGAAAGCCCCAAAATAAGAACAGAAAACAAAAAGCAGGCTATTTCTCCGTTTTAATATGAAGAAGTGACCTGCTTTTTTATTGTCGAATAAGAATCTAAGTAAGGCTTTCAAGGAACGGCTCTAAGCCATCTTGATATGTCCAGCAGCTTTGATCTTAACGTGAACCATATTGCCTTGTAGGTAGCTTAATGGAATCTCGCTGCGTTCAATGATCGCGACATTATCGCTGCATGCGCCAGCTTCAATCGCCAGTTGCTTTGATTGCGCTTCCAAGCCCTTTAAGGTCTCTTCACGTGATGCTGGGTCAATCGGTACGATCTTATCGAATTGACCTGATATTTCACCCAACGCAACACCAATCGCATTAGCCACTTCAAAGTGCTCAGGACGAACCACTTGGCTCACACCTTCAAAATGATCTGGGAATAGGGCACTACCACCACCAACCATGATTACGGGTACACTCGCCGCAGAGGTCTTCATCTTATCGATGCCTTCTTCAACATCCGTGACCATTTGTTGATAAATCTTGCTTGCTTGTTCGGCTGAAACACCAATCTCATCACTCAGTTGATGTTCTGCCTGCCACTGCATTTGTCCTGTTTTGAGTGCAATATCGGTGAGCGTAAGTTCATCACCACCAAAGCTACGCGCCGTTTGCGTCAAGGTATGGCCAACACTTTCTGGGCCTAGCTCTATACGCTGCTGTTCAAAGCGAACCTTGGTACCACCACCAATGGCTAACGCCAAAATATCAGGCATACGGAAGTTGGTTCTCACTTCACCGATTTCTACTGCTAAGCTCGATTCTCTTGGGTAGCCGTGAGTCAGTACGCCGATATCAGACGTAGTGCCGCCCACATCGACCACAATCGCGTCTTTTAACTTAGTTAAGTGACTCGCTCCACGAATCGAGTTTGTTGGCCCACAAGCCACGGTAAGAATCGGGTACATCAATGCGAACTGCTGTGACATCAGTGTTCCGTCGTTCTGACCGAAATAAGGCGTGGTGTGGATTTCATGATTGATGAGTGCACTGCAAAAGCCGTCAACGAATCGTTTTGCTGTCCCTTGCAGAGCCGCATTGAGGATAGTGGCGTTCTCACGCTCTAAAAGCCCTAAACTGCCCACTTTATGGGATAACGATAGGTTCACGCCCGGAAGTTCTTGTTGAATCCATTCTGCTGCTTGAAGCTCCTGGTCGCCGTTGACGGGAGAGAACACTCCGCAGATAGCAATGGAATCCACTTGGCCTTTCATTTTCTGGCAAAGCTCGCGGATCTCAGACTCTTGAATGTCGGCAATCAACTGGCCGTCATATTCATAGCCGCCGTGTGCTTGGTAGAAGTGCTGACCAAGCAGGTTTTGCCACGCTTCACTCCAACCACAAAGGGGCGGGACGCTATCACCACTGGGAAGCGCTAAGCGAATCATGCCGACTCTGTCTAAGCCTTTTCGTTCAACGATTGCGTTGGTGCATTGAGTCGTGCCAAGCATCGCGTGTTTCACTTGCTGACCATCAATGTTTGCTTGGTTTAATAGCGCAGAAATCGCGTTGTCGATCCCTGTTGAAACATCATGTGTGGTTGCGGTTTTTACTTTGGCAATCACATTTAAGTCTGCGTCGAGCAGCACACCGTCGGTATTGGTGCCACCTACGTCAATGCCCAAACGGCAGTAATCAAGCGTAATGTTTGTCATGCGACTACCTCTTCAATGCAGACTTTAGTTGTTCAATGGTTTGATACTCGACGGTGTAGCCAAAGTAACCCGGGCCCGCGACTTCAATACCTTTGTCAGTGCGCCATTTGGGGTCGCAAGGGTAAGCGATAAGGTCGATGCGCTGCCCGTAACGAAGTTGTTCGGTTGTGATTGGCTTACCCGTTTCATGATCCAAGATCGAAATAAGATCCGGTGTTGATGCCAGCAGGTTATCTTGGCTCATGTCTGCGCGGCTTGTACCTTTGTGCGCGAGAAGTAATTCGTTTTGGAACTGCACAAACACGTTATCGACGCCGGTATCTTCAAACTGAGCCAGCTTTTCAATCACGACACCACCTGTTGCAAAACCACCATCGGTTTCACGTTGAATATCAACAATCTTGCCACTGATGATGGTATGGCCGCCGACAATGTCTAATACGGCCTGTGTGCCACTTTTATTGTTGTCGTTCGCCAGTCTAATCGCTTCACCAATCTTCATTGCTTGGGTCAGTGTCGCAGGCAGTGCACTGCGTTTTAGGTTCTTACCGTTCATTGGGTAATCGCACATTGCTGCAGAGCCACCCATCTGTTCGGTAATCGGCCTCGCAAACTTTTCAGACCAAATACCGTCAATCGGATAAAGCGTGACGATATTGCCACGCTCATCGGCCAATGTGTTCGGTGCCGAAGGGAGACCATCAAGAAAGAAGGTCACCATCTGAGCTTCTGGGAACGCACGTCCCATCGCATCACAATCGATCACAGGAATGCTCTTTTGTGCTGCAACGAGAATTGGAATCAATGAATTGAAGCCGCCTACTTCGATAGGAAACGTTGCCGCCACTTCAGTGCCGAGCGCTTTTTCCATCGCTTCGAAAGCAATCAACATTTGATCTTTCGAATTGAGTTTCTCTACTGCGACGGTTGGTGCGCCAATCATTGAAGAGGGCACTGTCATCCAATCGTCTTGTACGTCTTCTAAAGGAATCATGCGTACAGGGTGCTTTGCCGTTGCAATGGCTACTTTCGCCATCAAGGCACCGCTGTATGGGTCACCGCCGCCGCCAGTACCTAATACCGTCGCACCCAGCGCGATATCATCAATCATTTGTTCAGTAATAATCACAACTACTATTCCTTATCACTTGAAGGAGAAAGCTTCATTAGGGCGAGGTAAATCACACCAGCGGCAAGAATGCCGTCTAACGCCGAGATGCTGGTGAACGAAAACAGGTTGAAAAACTCTGGTGCAGTACAAGCGCTGAATGCAGTACCAAATGCCCAAGAAGCCAAGCCTTTAAACATCCAAGCTGGAACTTGTTGGATGTTCTCAAAGCTCATTTTTGTCGAATCTAAAACATAATATTGAACGATGTAGACACCCGCAGCAGGCGCAATGGTTACGCTGAGTAGCATTAAGAAGTCGGTAAACTTGTTCACCATGCCGAGTTGAGCGATACCAATGCCGACGATGGTCATGATCACAACCAGAACAGGGCGCGGAATCTTAGGTAGAACCATCGACATGCATAAGCCGCCAGAGGTTAGGTTGCTACTGTTGGTGGTCCATTGTGCGAATACCAGTACTATAATGGCCGCCATGCCTAAACCTAGGGTGAAGAAGACTTCGACTAGGTCGTCGGTGCCGGTCATTTTAGTCAAGATCAATGCGATAAGAATGATGGCGCTGTTGCCGACGAGGAAACCGATACCCGCTCCTAAAATCGCATCACGGCGTGTTTTGGCGTAGCGAGCAATATCAGGTGCAGCAACCGCAGCTAGAATCCAGATAGACATAACAAAAGAGATGGCTTGGCCAAGCGTCAAAGGATCTTCAATCGATGGCGCTGCGCCACCTTGATAATCAGCAGCCATAAACAAACCGATGGTAATCAACGTCACCATCAATGGAACAGAATAGGTACTGAGTTTGCCTAAAGCACGAACGCCATAGATAGCCGTCATCATCATTAACACACTGCCGCCAATAAGAGCGGTGAGGTGTGAAATTATGATGTCGTATTTCGCCAGTGCATCGACCATGATGAAAGCGAAGAAATCAGCCTGGAATGCGAACCAGCCGACTAATGAGATGCCGTTGATGAAGCCAAGAATTTTACCGCCGTTACGGCCAAATACCGCGCTGCTCACCAGCGGGGTAGACACGCCAGCTTGAAAGCCAATGTTGGCACACAGCATCGCGATGATCGCCAATAAGCCTGAACCAATAAACGTGGCAAGCAGTGCGTCTTCAAAACCAATACCGCTGCTTAGAATCGAGCCGAGAAACAGTCCCGAAATGTCGATGCCGATTGCCAACCAAATAAGGCTGATGACCCACCAAGATCGTTTGGCCTTCTCGGGAACGGGTTCCAACTCGAAGTCATCTATCTTTTTGTGGCTGTGTGTTGCTTCGGGTTTATTCACGTAAGCTTCTGCCGCCATAGTGCCATCCATGCATTGTTATTCCATAAGTGTGAATAAAGCATACTGATGTATTTATTGTTAATAAATGAATATAATCAGATGTAAACATAACAAAAAACAAATGTGAGTGGCAAAGTGAATCCAAACAATAAGTTAGATAAAAGAGACCTACGTAGATTAGAGCTTTTTTGTGAAATTGTTGAACAAGGAGGCATCAATCAGGCGGTCGCAAGCACTGGGATTAGTCAACCAGTGCTAAGTAATCAGCTTATTGCCTTGGAAAAAAGCTTAGAATTAACATTATGCCAACGTGGTCGACGTGGTTTTAAGCTGACTCATGAAGGTGAGCAAGTGTATAAATATGCGAACCAACTAAAATCGACCTTAACCGACTTCGCTTATAAGTTACGAGGTGTACAGACGGAACTCTCTGGGCATGTGCGAATTGGATGTTTGGATAACACCGTCACTTTGCCTTATAACCCACTTCCCAAAGCGATCGAGACGTTTTACCAACGCAGTAACAGTGTAGAGGTGAGTGTTGATGTCGGGGATTTCACCCAGTTGAATGAGAAGTTAGCAAAGAGCCAGATTGATATGATGATAGTGGTTCTAGGGTCACATCAAAAATCAGCGTTTCAACATAAATACCCACTGTTTGAAGAGCACAGTTATCTGTATGCGCGTAAGGATCTGGCTGAGAAGATCATGGACAAGGATTTCTCATTGGATGGCTGTCGTATCAACATGGGCGGCTATGCCAAAGATGAGATGTTCCGATTACTGAATATTGAGCAGTACGATTCCGTAAAGCCTTTTGATGGCTGGCATGTCGAGTCGGGTGTAATTTTAACCTTGGCGGGCACACACCTGAGTTTTTTACCGTCTCATTTAATCGACCGTGGCCATTATGACCAAGCCTTGATTCCGCTTCAGCCCGAGAAGTGGAGCCTTAAGAGTCAGTTTTATGTGGTGTTGAAGCAACCTGTAGATTCCCTTTCCCCCGCCGCGCGTGCGTTTTTTGATGAGCTACACCAACCGGAAGCATCGGATTCAATATAGAGAACTCGTCGCTTCTCAATAGCACTTAAGATACTTTCTCATATACAAAAAATCCTCTACCAAGACAGAGGATTTTTGCTTTTATGCTTTATGAGTGAAAACTAACGGTTCTCGAAGCGGTTGTAATCCAACAATCCGAACTCGATCGGTTGGTCTTGTTGATACCAACGATGCACGCGATCACTGAATGGCCAGAACTCGCTAGAACTGCGTCGTACCGCAAACTTATCCAGCAGCGCCACGTAGTCTTCTTCAGTGCTTAAGTTTTGCAGCGTTTTAACCAGAGTAGGAATCTCGCTCTCGGTTAATGATAGGTAAGCCGCAGGGTAGCTACCGACAACGCCTCGTACGAGGGTAAGGTCATCATTGGCGTAATCACGGTTACCTTCTTCATTAAACAAGCTAGAAATGTTGCTGTGCGCGTTATTGTGAATCATGGTGAACAGTTGCTCTTCGCCGTTTTCACCTTCAATCATGATCATCACTAATTGAGGCACATGACGCAGGCCTTCGCCCTTTATCAAATTCACTTGGTTAAGCAGTGCTTCATTCTTCCTACCAAAACCTGTTTCAACAATCTCAAAGCGATTATCGAGAACAGGTGCGAGCTTATCTTTGAGCATATCAAGCAGTTCGTGTTTCGGATCCGCCGTTTTGTAAACCACGCTGGTCGGCTGATCAAAAGGTGCAATGTTTCGCTGCAAATAGTCACTCAGTTGTGCGCTTTGGTTCTGGTACCAACTAGAGTGTTCAATGTGACGAACGTCTTTAGGAAGAAGGCTTAAGAAGTTACTCTCACCTTCAAGACGCAAGAAGTCCATGAACATGCGTGTAATCAGCTGGTGGCCAAAGTTGCCGTAAACATCGAAGCCTGCAACGAGAAGATAATGAATACGCTCTAGAAGAGCATAATCAAGAATCCACGCAGTCTTAGGTTGCGTGCCAACTAACCCTTGTACAACAGAGGCGCTATCGAAGTGCCTAAAGACGGTGAGAGCAGCATTCGGGTTGATGCCATCGCCATCCCAAATGATGCCAGTGTCTAGGTGGACGCCACTCTCGAACCATTGGTTAGTGAAGTCTGATTTCGCGTTTAGGTATTGCGCTTGTTGCTTTGCGTATCTTACCCAGTTGGTCACAGGTACGGTGTTACTTTTTAGTTCGCTAGGTAGCTTTAAATTTTTCTTTTGACTTGCGTAGAAGGCGTTGATTTCCGGAACATCGGCTTTCTCTGGGTCGATGAAGAAAACCCAAAAACGGTCGTTAATTACGTTCAAGGCAAGTTGACCACGACACACAGGTCCTTTGATGTAGGCCATGATGGTGTTTTGCGCGTTATCTAACATGAAGTTGAAGCGCGAGTTTACTGGCAGCGCTTCAAATGATGTCATTGGGTTTGCTGAAACATCGATGTCGTAACTAGGTAGTTGTTTTACTTCGTAATTTACGTCGACAAACCAGGTGTTCCACTTTTGTAGACGCTCTTTATTAAGTGCGAAAGGCATGTGCGTTTTGTCGACGATAGTGCCTTGTTCTGGAATCAGACGGTAGTAAACACTGTCTACTTTTGGATCGTCATAAGGGCGACGAGTCGTGATGCGTTGTACCGCTTCTCCTGGTGGTGTTGCAGAGCGAACAACAGTAAAGAAACGCGTTGGTTGAGCTAAATCAGAAAAATAGACATGAGATAAAAACAGGTGCTCGTAGATATAACGTGCTGAAAGTTGACTCTTATTGTCGCTCTTGTTTAAAAAGCTTTCGTAGACATTAACGAGCTCTTGTTCTGCATCAGTCAATGGAATGTGGTCGTTCATTAACGCGCCATTTTCCAACCAACTCATTAAAGTCGCGTATTCGGTTTTGTCTAAGTTTGGCATCCCATAAGGCATTCCCCAAGTTGGGTAATCTCTCTCGTATTGAGCGTATTCTTCAATGGTTGGGCACTGTTGGTCGCGATCGATTGAAAAGTCGAAACCTTCAAGCTGGGTTTGATCGGGCAGAGGGTGATTCTCTTTCTGGATCAACATACGAGAAACAAGACCAGCATCGAGGTTAGCCGTTGAGTTCTGCATACGCTCATTGAGGACTGGATGAAAATCCGCATCGCGCCACTCTTGCGTGGTTAACGCATCTTCAAACAAGCGAGTAGGGGCTGATGCCGTTAAGCGGGTGCCTTGATAAACGAGTGCCTTGCTCGCGCCTCGGTCTATACCTTCCACTGAAGACATTTTGAGTTGGCAAGGGGCGTCATAACAAGCGTGACAAACCACGCATCGGTTATCAATGATGGGCTTTACTTCGTCAATGAAGTGCTGCGCTTGAGCTGAAAGAATAGGTGCTTGGCGATCGCGTACTTGTTGTTCACCAAACAGTTCGTCGAAGTTTAAACCCGCGTAGACGGCACAACCTGAGAAGACGCTAACAAAAGCTAAAATGAAGAGTTTTTTCAAATTCATACGTATTTAAATATTAGGCATTTTCTATAATTATATCGAAAATGATTGAAAATGCTCATGTTCTAACAATTTTGTAGACAAGATCTTGATGGGACGAGTGACTTGTCGATGCGCGTTACTCGCTAGTGCTCAGAAATTGGTGTTTAGACTTAGCTAGATTTAAGTCCCAAGAGCTAAAAGCTAGCAGTTAAGAGTTAAGAGTTAAGAGTTAAGAGCTAAGACTCATTGATTGACGTAACAAACAGAGAAGGGGACAGACAATCGCTCAAACTCTTTGATCCAGCGCCACTGGTTGTCTTGCAGTTTATCGCCAGGGCCTTTGACTTCAATCCAATGAAACTCATCGCCCTTGAACGCAATCAAATCCGGCATCCCAGTTCTAAATAGCTTTAAGTCACTCAATATCACTTTGAAGAGGTCTACAACCAAGGCATTTGGAATTGAAGCCATGCCATGTTCGATGAGTGCCTTAGGAAAATAATTCCAATGAACAAAGGGGTTCGCGATACCTTGCTTTTCATCGTAAGTATCAAGAAAATGGTTCAGCCCATGTTTGGATATCGTCTGAAACACGGCTTCAATCTGTTCGGCTCGCTTGTCTACGAAATCTGAATGGTACAGATCCAATGGTCGATGTTGGTAACGATTGATAAAGGCGCCTTCAACGTCTGCGAAAATGACATCCCAGAAAGCCAAACCAAACAAGCCACACAGAAAACTGTTTTCTGAAAAGTAGACGTCCCAACCTTGGTTCTCAAAATGCTGCTTTACCGCAAGCTCGACTCGAGTTTGGCTGAGGTCTAATTCCAGTTTTAACTCTTTGCAGCTCGGCTTTATGGTTCGTGAAACTTTGTGCCCCTGTTTCCGTAGCAGCCGGTCTTCAAGCTTAATAGCGATTTCCAACTCTGACACATCCGATGGAGTAGCTTTCATTTGCGTGACAATGTCACACATTAAGTCTAGCGTACCTTGCTTATCATAGATGCGTGCAAGTCGTTCTCTGCTCGGAGGAAGTGTAGATTGTCTGAACCAAAAGATAGCTTGGTCGTTTAGATTAAGCCTTTCAAGATCGCGAGCAATATCATTGATCAAACGCGATCGTTTTCTGGCAATACTTCTGTGTTCTGATTCTTCAGGAATCGCATTTAAAAGCAGTTCCAGAAACTCGCCATCTTTGCGGTCACCTTCTGAATACAAGCGTTGAATATCGCGCATCTGGATTAATTGATTGAGCTGATCCCTAGAGGTGAAGAAGCGGTGTTGCTTGCTTAATGGGTAGTTCTCAAAGGTGTTTAGCCCAAGGTCGCTTAACACGAACTGACTTAAGTCTTGATAGGTGTTGGCAAAGAACAGCAACAGTAATACATCAATCACTTGAGATTCGATGACGTAAATACAGTCGAAAGAGAGGTTTTGAAATTGGTCAAAAGGTTGCTGATCAAGCCGTAACAACAGCTCGTCTTTCTTGGCATTTCTATGGCTCTTAAGGGCGGGGAATACACTCAACAGCTCTGGTTTGGTGAGCAAGTGAAATCCGAGCTCGACCTCACTAATGGCGAGGTCATGCTGTTCTTCGGGATGACTCAACCCAATGAAGCCTGAGCTGTTTAGCTCTTGCAGTACGGTCTTTAGATCTGGGATCTCAACATAGTTGAGTTTATCGCTGCGAAACCAACGGCCTTTACGAGAAAGCAAACGAACCATTAGGCATTGGCTTGAAACAGAAAGACGTTTGTATGCGGACAACCAACGACATTCATCATCACTCAGAAGATCGGGGTAGAGCGTTTGAGCGTGTTCAACCAGTCGATTGAAGTTGTCGAGATAATAAGTGGGGGAGAGCTGAAGAGTGGTTTCGGTCGTCAATGGAGAAGTCGCTTGATACAAAAAGAGCCTAACCCTAAGGTTAAGCTCTTCAGTAACAAATTCAATCTTTTCTGTTGATTAAGCTTGTGATGCTTTTAGTTCAGCAACTTTAGCTTCAGAGATTGGTTTAGTGATGATTGCTAGAACAATACACACTGCCATCATAACTGCAGAGATTGTGTAAGCTAGGCCGTAACCTTCGCCGTTTGACATTGAGAAGCCAACAACTGCTGCACCGATAGCGCCGCCGATACCCCATGCCGTGTAAAGCACGCCGTAGTTAGTACCGTAGTTTTTCAGGCCGTAGAACTCAGCAGTTAGTGTTGGGAATACTGCTAGAAGCGTACCGTAACCAACCGCTGCGATAGCCGTACCAATGATTAGCGTGAATTCAGAGTTGAACGTAGCGAATAGAGCCATGTTCGCGCCTTGAAGGATGAACGCTAGAAGTAGAGTACGTACGCCACCGATTTTATCTGCAAGCATACCCGCAGCAACACGGCCGCCTGAGTTGAATACTGCAAGGATAGACGCTAGGTAAACTGCGTTTGGCAGGTTAGCTTGAACGCTAGCAATTGTAGTGATGTTACCGATGATCATTAGACCAACAGATGCAGCGAATGCGTACATGATCCATAGAGAGTAGAACTGAGGAGTCTTCAGCATTACTTTCCAAGTTAGGTCTTCAGTCTTCTTAACCGCTTTAGGAGCTTGGCCTGCTTTTACTTTAGGCTCAGCTGGCGTGTAATCCGCTGGTGGGTTGTTGATTGTTGCTGCTAGAGGTACTGCGATTGCAAGTACACCAACACCAAGAATCATAAAGCTAGTTTGGATACCCATGCTGTCGATTAGCGCAGAAGTTACTGGTGCTAGGTAAATAGCCGCAAGACCGAAGCCTGCTGCGATAAGACCGTTAACCATACCTTTCTTAGAAGAGTGGAACCACTTCATTGCTGATGGAGACAGACATGCGTAACCGAAGCCGATACCTGCACCTGTTATAATACCGAACGTGATGTTCAGCATCATAGGCGTTGTAGCGAAACCAGAAGCAATCATACCTAGGCCTGTAAGCGCTGTACCTAGGATAAGGATCTTACGTGGACCCATACGGTCTTGTAGGATGCCCGCAACAAGAAGACAAACAGAGAATGTGATAGTTGCAATAGCGTAAGGTGAAGATGCTTCAGCAGCACTCCAACCAGCTTCAGTTACTAGCGCTTTGTTAAATACACTCCAAGCATACAGGATGCCAAGACAAAGGTTGATACAGAAGCCTGCTAGCAGGATACGTGTTGCTTTATCAATCTTGCTCATTTTTATTCTCAGTTTTGTCATCGGTTAGTGGAGAGCCACTTAACTAAAGACGGGTTATTGTGATTGTTTCTTCAAAATTAGTTTGCGTTTATCAACAGATAGCGCAAAAGAGCGCGGATTATAACCAATTAAAATGTGATTGGAATCTCTTTTTCCATTTTTGGTAAATTAAATTCAATTTGTTAATAAGTTGTTTTTCATTGGTTTTTGAAATGTTTTTAACACCTCTCTATTTTGTTCTTTTTCGCTCTGTCTTCTTATTATTTCAGGGATTTTGAGGTGATGGTTTTTGAATAGACGCGTATTGCGTGCGGATATCACAGAGTTACAAATAATTTTAATTAATTTCCAAGGTTAAATTTGTGTAACAAAATAAATCGTAACAGCGCTTTGTTCATATGAGACAAGGAGTAACGGAGTTTTATTAAAAACAGAATGTTAAGCAATTGTTAAAGGTGATTTTTGTTAGTACTTTTGCTTACATTTTGTTCGATTGGAGGGGTTGTGTTGTCCGTAAAAAGTGGGAAAATAGTATGCAAACTGAGATTCCAAATTTGAAAGGATGCGTTTCCAACTTATGGTGAGGCGAGTATTATGAAACTGTTTTTAATTTTATTGATGTCAATTTCTGGTGGTGTAGCGGCAGCTGACCATATTCACTCTTTCCTATTCGGCTTCTATGTTGCGGCTCTAGCAGTTGGTAGTTGCTACTGGCTTGCATTCCGCAGTACGCGTTTCCCACAGTTGGCATTAGTGCTATTGATGTGTGGCTTTTTTGCGAAAATTGCAGTGACTGTTATCGGTGTTTCTTGGGGTATCTCGAACGATATCATTCAATCGCCGTTCATTTTCTCATTGTCATACCTGTTCTTCTTAGTGGTTGTGTCTTACGTTTGGTTTGCATACCGCGATAAATTGACGCTAAAACAACGCGCTAAGAAGGTAGAAGAGTCTCGCAAGCAAGCGGCAGCATAATTCGATTTGATTCTTAAAAAGCCTTCTTCGGAAGGCTTTTTTGATCCTGCCTACCTGAACTCTATTATTTGGTTATGACGGCAGATAAAAGAAACCCCAGTATGGTGACATACTGGGGTTACTTGTTATGTATCTATTATCTAGCAGTTACCATCTACCAAAGACTACTCTGAAGGTGTGTTATTTCTTCATCATCTTAGCGAGATCGGCGAACGGGTTGTGTGTCGCTGACTGATGATCATCTAAACTCGCTTTTGCATCCACACCATAACGCTCATGGTCAGTGTATTTTGAATGCTCATGATCGTGACAGTACAGGCACAGTAGCTCCCAGTTGCTGCCATCTTCAGGGTTGTTTGTATGGTCGTGATCCACGTGGTGAACGGTAAGCTCTCGGAGGTTTGAGTAAACAAATTCGCGCGCACATTTACCACAAACCCAAGGGTACAGTTTTAGTGCTTTTTCGCGGTAGCCTTTCTCTTGGCGAGCATACGCTGCACTCGAACCTGTGAAATCAGAAGACATTGCCAAATCCTTATCAATTGTAATATCCCGATTTTATCACAGCTTTCTTGAAGCTGTCGGTATGTCGTTCGTAAAATCATTGCTAAATGATGCAGTGGACTTATCGATATTAGATTGAAGTTTGAATACAGACTTACCTTCTACACACTAACGCTTAAGCGGGTTATGTCTTTCTGGAATAAGCCATGCTTAACAGTTTGAAAATAAATCGTATTCAGGGGTTTTAACCGCAGGCATGTGACCTAATATCAGTTTGTGAGACCCTATATTAATAAGGAAATATCATGTCAGAACAATACACTCCGCCAAAAGTTTGGGTTAACGATACTGCTGGTGGTAACAAGTGGGCAAACATCAATAGTCCTGAATCTGGAGCTCGCTTTGATAAAGAGCTTCCTGTTGGTGACCATGCTTTTCAATTGTATTCTCTTGGCACACCTAACGGTCAAAAAGTCACTATCTTGCTGGAAGAGTTGTTAGCGGCGGGTGTTAAAGAAGCTGAATATGATGCGTACTTGATCAACATCGGTGAGGCTGATCAGTTCTCTTCTGGCTTTGTTGGCGTGAATCCAAACTCCAAAATACCAGCACTTGTCGACAAGTCTGGTGACGAAGACGTGAATGTATTCGAATCGGCATCTATCTTGATGCATCTAGCAGAAAAATTTGGTCACTTCTTACCAAAAGAAGGGGCAGCAAGAACGCAAACCATTAACTGGTTGTTCTGGGCACAAGGCTCGGCACCATTCCTAGGCGGTGGTTTCGGCCACTTCTACGCTTACGCGGATGAAAAGCAAGAGTACCCAATTAACCGCTTCGCAATGGAAGCTAAGCGTCAACTAGATGTGTTAGACAAACAGCTCGCAAATAACACATTTGTGGCGGGTGACGAGTTAAGCATCGCTGATATCGCGATTTGGCCTTGGTATGGCAACCTTGTGCTAGGCAAAATTTACGATGCGGCCGAGTTTCTACAAGTTGAGTCATACACCAACGTTGTGCGCTGGGCGAAGCAACTAGAAGCGCGCGAAGGCTTCCAACGCGGCCGTGTGGTTAACCGTTCATTTGGCGAAGAGTGGGAGCAAGTACCAGAGCGCCACTCTGCAGAAGACATTGACCGAGTTTTAAAGCTTAAGCCTTAGTTCTTTTTTGAACGTGTTTTTGGCAGATATACCCTATCGGTCTTAATGTTAATGGCTAATTGAAACGCCATATCTCAATCGAGATATGGCGTTTTTCCGTTTTAAGGTAGGGAGAGGTTTTGTAATTGGAATGAGAGTCTCAATTATCATTTTGTTTTTCTTATTCAATCGCTTATGAGTAATGGTCTTTGTGGTTAAGACAAAAAACAATAGTCATCGAGGTGGAGTAAATCTATAAGATAACGGTCCACTTTAAATTACGACTAACTTCGCTCAATGAAAAAAAACTTAATTGCGTTGGCTATCATATCCACGGCTCTTTTAGGGTGTAATCACGACTCACTAAGCTATAGTGGTGGCCCTGATACGGCTCCTCCAACAGATATTGTACCACCAACGGACATTCTTCCTCCGACAGATATTGTTCCACCAACGGATATTCTTCCGCCGACTGACATTATTCCACCAACAGATATTATTCCCCCAACAACTTACATCGGTTCACTGTTGTCGAGCGGGGCGTTTGTTTCTGGAGATGTGTACTGTGACGGCATTCATCTTGAAAACGGAACGTTCAGTGTAAAACAAGGCGTGAGTTTTAGTTGTACCTTGGGTCACCTTACTTTAGGTGATTTCACGGCTCCTTTCCCCGAAGTCACAGAAAGCACGATTTCAAATGATGCGCTTCATGCGGCATTTGAGTTGACAGAATTACATGGAGACAACGTTACCAAGGTACTCGAATCAATTGATGTTTGTGAGACTGAAAGTGCTATCTGTCTAAAAGAGCTGGATGCTTTTGATATTGAGGATGTGTTCTCGCAGCTTGATGATCAAGATGCTGTCGATGCGTACTTTTCATCGAAAGAAGAGGAGTCTACAGATGAAGTAGGTAAGGCTCCTAGTTCACACGTAGACACAACTGTTGTTCCTGCGGTTGACCCTAATGCGGACAATAACCTTAACGCTGGTTTTGTTTCTGCAGACGCGGAGTCTACCTATGCTTATAAGCCAAGTGTTGAAGGTAAGGTGTTAACTCGCAGTAAGCTTACAGACGCTAATGGTACGCCGATTTCTGGGATCAGTTTCTTTTCGGCTAACGCGACGGGCGTGACGGATGAAGAGGGAGTCTTTGAGTACCTGTGGGGCGACAGAATCGTTTTTGGTATTGATACGTTTGAGTTTGGCTCCATTACGGGTAATCAGGTTGCTTATAAATTGTCTGATGTGACCAATAATGTGGTTGAGAAAGCGAATATCCAGTCATTACTAGAGCGCTATGCGGTTGATCATGTAAGTTATTATGAGATATCTGAAGAAGTCCAAGATACCTTTTCAAATTACCCTAACGTTATAAATGAGTTGATCAACCTAACTCTGCCAAATGGGGGGCTGATAGAGGGTACAGACTTCGAACTTCCTAATGAGTTTGTTGGTCAGTTTAGCCAAGGGTTAACGGCAGTCATTGATGAGCAGCTGCGCCAAACGCCTCAGTTTATGGATTATGTTCGTCAACCTGCCGTTTTATCTATGAATTCTGGTCAGTATGTAACAGAGTCTCTGCAGCAAATCTTCCACAACGTCACCAAATTCCATGTCTTCAATGACAATGGTAGCTTTTACGGTGCGACGGGGTATACCCGTGGTATGCGAGCTCTGAACATATCGAACAGAGCATTCCCTGTGGTGATGCCAAGAACTGATAAAAACCGTGAGCTTTACTTTGGTGAGCAACAGGCTTGGACTCGTGAAGGTAAGCCTTACATCGCACAACACCCAAGCATCTCGATGCCTCCGATTCCTTTAGTCTCTGAAGACAACGCGACTTATGGTTTCCCATTCGTTACTGCAGGCGAGATAGGCAAAGGTAAGGTCGTGTTCATGGGCAATGGCTTATATCCAAGTATTCTGTCATGCCCAGAGAATTATTGGGCTAATCGCACATTACATATCGACAGCAACAAACAACAGTGCACTGTTTCGAAGTTTGAAAACCTACTACATGATGACCAAGGCAGCATGAGGTTGTTTTTCTCGAACTTGTTTGAGTGGTTCAATAATGGTTTGCCTATTGCTGGGATGAATGCAGTGACCAATATTGACCAAGCCTATTCGGCTTATCACCACTCCACAATGGGTAAGCAGTACACGTTTTTTGTTAGTCCTCAGTATGGTTTTGCGTCAGTAGAAAAGCGTGGTTCAGGTGACTTTGATGATTTGGATGCGAGTAATACGCCGATTTTGATCCTTCAGGCATACCCACCTAAGTTGGTTCAAGATGGCATGACTAACCAGTTTGTTGCTGACTTGGATAACCCGAACTTAAACCAAGACGATATTACGGCTCTTATTAACTATGTTAATGACGGTGGCAATATCTTGTTTATGGATGCGATTCAAACGACTAATCCTGAACCTGTTGGACGCTTGGCAGATGCCGTAGGTGTATCTCTTGGTGGTGAAAACGTTACCCCGACAAACCAAGCTTTCTGCGGTAGCTCTTATTACTGCCAAGCACCTTATCCTAATCTTCACGTGAAGAGTCAAAAGGAAATGGTGGTTCTTGAGCGTTTTCAAGATAACCAAGGAGAGCCTCCATTCACGGTAAATCAAGATGGTACGGTTGAGTGGATCAAAGATGAGTCCAAGATTAAGTTTGAGATCCCGACTTATGAGGTTACTAAGTTAGACGCTGAAGGGAAGCCAGTGCTTGATGCGTCTGGTGTAACAGTAATGGAGAAAAAATCCGCACGTATCTTTGTTGAATCGGCAGAAGAGCGTGAAGCGGCGATCAAAGAACTGCAATCTGCATTTGTTGGAACTGATCTTTGTACAAACGATTATGAATATGAATTTAACTGTATTGAGACTCGTTCTGGAGACGGTGTTACTGTTCGTGGTGCTTATCATCGCGCAGACTTTGATCGCTATGAAGTAAGTGAAGCTGTTGTTGGTAGCATGGTTAAAGCGGCGAACTTGGGCACTAACTTTACGGCGCTTTATGAGCATGAAATTTACTATAGAACAAAAGGTACTCAAGGTAAGCGTCTGTCTAACAGCGAATTGAATCAAGCGTTTGATAACCTGTCTGTTTGGATGTGGAATGACAACGCATACCATTTTGAAACAGAAATACAAGATGAGTTGGGGTTCAAGCAGGCTGTTCAGTTCCTTAACTGTTATACAGAAGACTTACATCAAACAGACACAATGGATGCACAGTGTCCTGTTGACCTAAAAGCGTCGTTAGTCGCTAATGGAATGATTCATGGCGAAGGTGAGTTATCTGGGCAGTTGAATCCTAGCTATCCATTAAATTACATGGAGAAACCTCTGACTCGTATTATGTTGGGGCGCTCATTCTGGGATCATGAAATCGTTGTTGATACCACAATGTATCCGGGTCGAACTTCGGGGGCATCTTCGTCAAGTACGGTAATGGTTCAGACCAACGGTAAAGCGGTGACGTATTCGGCAGGAAACAATCAATCGACAGGTCTGTGGGCACCTCAATTACAAGAAGTAACCATTCAAGATGGCGTGGCAGCTACGATTACTGTGATGATCGCGGATGATCTTACAGGTAAGCCGAATCACGAAACGAGTTTGAAACGCCCTCCACGTATGCAAACCAGCTTTGACTACAATGGTTCGAGCTTAACTTTCAAGGTTCCATATGGTGGCCTTATTTACATTCAACCGAAAGTAAAAGAGCTTGGTGAAGTCTCGTTTAGCATTGATGGCGCGTTAAAAGCGGCTTGGTGGAAAGAGGGACAGTGGATTAACACTATTCAATCGGCAGACGCACCAATTGCAGAAATCGATACGGGTTCATTTATTTACACTACACCAATCAGGAATCTAGAATCCGCTGATTTGAACCAATTCGCAACAGATATGAATCGATTCGCTGAAGCGGCAAGTGACTTCTACGGGCGTGATGAGAAACAAAGCACTGGTTTACACCGTAGGTTCACTTATCCAGAACTGAATGCGTTCCGCCATCGTTTTGTGAATGACGTGCAGATTTCGATTGGCGCTGCTCACTCTGGCTACCCAGTGATGAATTCAAGCTTTAACGCAAATCGGACATACATTCCAACCAACCCTGTGAACGATTGGTTGTTGTGGCATGAAGTTGGTCACAACTTAGCATCAGCTCCTTTCCTTGCGGCTGGTAGTACAGAAGTGACCAATAACCTTCTTGCGTTGTATATGCAGGAGTTAGAGGGGCGCAATGCAAACCCTGAAATGGATCGTATTAAATCGGATATTAAGAAAGCACCTAAATGGCTAGAGCTTAATAATGAACATGCGTGGTCACATGGTGATGCAGGTTTACGATTAGTTATGTTTGGTCAGCTAAAAATCTGGGCAAAATCGAACTTTGCAATTGATGATTGGTATACACGCGGCGCAAGCCAATCTGATGTGTATGGTGAAGATGAAGGCTGGAACATGTTCAAACTTATGCACCGTAAAGCTCGAGGTGATAGAGAAGGCGACTCGAATACGAACTATTGTAGTGCTAGCGAGACTGGGCTTTCTGGTGGAGACCTAATGATGGTGTGCGCTTCTTATGTTTCAAACTATGACTTAAGTGACTTCTTTGAAGTTTGGAACGTGGGCGAAACGTCCATGACTAATGCTGATGGCACGAAGTCTTATAGTGGCGGAATTAGCTCTAAAGGTCTTAGTGCGGTTGAACAATTAAAACTAGAGAAACCAAACAACAGTCCTTTGAATGTTGATTCAATTTACTAACGCTAATTATTGCTAAAGCATTTTATAGCTTAAAAACAAACGCCACACTGAAACTACGTGTGGCGTTTTTGTTGGAATGCTCTAGAAATTTCAGCTAGATCAGTCTTCTACATGATGTTTAATACTTCGGCTGCCATTGGTTGACTGTCCTTGCTAGAGAAAGCAGGTTAAACTGTTCGCATCATAATTCTAAAGGATGGTGCCATGTACCACGGTCATATCTATTTCCCTCTGCGATTTGCAGAGCAAGCAGAAACACTGCGTCAGAAAATTTTAGCGGAACGTAAAGATGTATTAGAGGTTTTCCCATTAATACAGCGTTTGGTTGGTCCACATAAGATGCCAATGTTTGAGATTCACTTTGCGAACAAAGAGTCGGGCATTGTTGAATGGCTTGAGCAAGAACGCGGTGATATGTCGGTGCTTATTCACCCTGTAACTGGCGGTGAAGAAACTTTGGATCACACAGTACGAGCGATCTGGCTTGGTCGTGAATTGGGTGTCTTTGAAGAAACGCTTACTAGCTAATCAAATATACCAATATTGCACTTAACTCATTCCGACCGGAAAATACATGAACAATAAAAAGGCTCCTCAAATGAGGAGCCTTTGTTTTAAGGAGCCGTTTTACCAAGAAACCGGTTATCAAGAGCCTCTGGTTATCGGGCTGAACCGTTAACCAGAGTAGGGGGATTAAGCCTCTGCCGTTACTTTAGAGCCGCTCATCTTTTTAAGTGCTGCGTAGCCAAAGCCTGTTACTAGCGTACCTGCTGCAATCGCTACTAGGTACATAAGTACTGGAGAGATAGCGCCAGGAATCAGTAGTACGAATAGACCGCCGTGTGGAGCCATTAGCTGCGCACCAAACATCATTGATAGAGCACCTGTTAGTGCACCACCTGCCATACAAGCTGGGATAACACGCATTGGATCTTTCGCTGCGAATGGGATTGCACCTTCAGAGATGAAACATAGGCCAAGAACGAATGATGCTTTACCTGCTTCACGCTCGCCTGCTTCAAACTTGTCTTTCACTAGGAAAGTCGCAAGGCCCATACCTAGAGCTGGAACCATACCTGCTGCCATGATAGCCGCCATTGGTGCGTAAGTTTGCGAAGCCAGTAGACCAACACCGAATGTGTAAGCGGCTTTGTTTACCGGACCACCAAGGTCGAAACACATCATTGCGCCTAGAATCACACCTAGAAGAATCGCATTAGACGTACCCATGTTGTTTAGGAAAGTTGTCATCGCGCTCATCACGCCAGAAACAGGACCACCTACGATGTAAACCATCACAAGACCAGTGAACAAACTCGCGATAAACGGAATGATCAGGATAGGCTTGAGGGCTTCCATGGATTGTGGAAGTTGAACCTTGTCGGCAATGAATTTCGCTGCGTAACCGGCAATGAAACCTGCTGCGATACCACCTAGGAAACCTGCGCCCGTTGAGCTAGCCAACATACCGCCGATTAGACCTGGAGCCAGACCCGGACGGTCAGCAATTGAGAATGCAATGAAACCAGCAAGAACAGGAATCATCAGTGCGAATGCAGAACCACCACCGATAGTCATCAGTGCTGCTGCTAGCGTGCCTTCTTCTTTAAACGCTTCGATACCGAATACGAAAGAGAGTGCAATGATCAAACCACCCGCAACCACCACAGGAAGCATGTGAGAAACACCTGTCATTAGGTGCTTGTACACGCCTTTCTTCTCGTCAGCAGGCGCTGAATTTGAAGAAGCAGTGTGTTGGTATGGTTTAGCTTCTGCGAATGCTTTTTCCATCTCTTGCTTTGTTTTCTTAAGCGCAGGACCCGTTGTCGTTTTGTATAGCGCTTTGCCGTTAAAACGATCCAGAGGAACGTCGATGTCAGCTGCGATGATAACAAGATCAGCGTCTGCGATTTCTTGGTCTGTCAGTTGGTTTTTCGCACCTACAGAGCCGCGAGTTTCCACTTTGATTTGGTGACCTAGGCGTTTGCCTTCTGCTTCAAGCGCTTCAGCTGCCATAAAGGTGTGTGCAACACCCGTTGGACAAGCGGTAATCGCTACGATCTTCTTGCTGCCTGTCGCTGGAGAAGTGCCAGTAACTTCCACTGTAGTCTCAACTTGAGAAGCGTCTAATACCGTTGCTTCTGCTACCGCTTTCTCTAGAAACGCTTTTGCATCTGCAGTGCATTCAGAGATAGCCGCTTGGTACACTTTCTTACCAACAAAACGTGCTTTATCAACATTTTTGTTAGCTGCGATAACTACAACGTCGCTGCTGTCGATAGCGTCTCGCGATACAGTTGAATCAGGTAACACGCTTGATTGACATTCAATAGCGGCGTTCCAACCCAGTGCTTTTGCCGCTTGCTCTAGCAAGCCTGCTGCGATGATGCTGTTTGCTACGCCACTAGGGCAAGCTGTGATAATGGTAATATTCATAATAAACCTTTTGTCCTATTTGCTTGTGTCTAACTGGCTAGTTGGAGCACTAAGCGACTGTAATTGGATATTTTGTAGTACTGAATCCAGCTCTTGTTGGCTGGTGATGCCCACGCCTACCTGTGAAACTGCTAGAGCAGATAGGGCGGTTGCGAATTTAATAAGTTCTGGTTTTGGCATCTGTTGCATGTGACCCCAACATAGACCAGCAACCAATGTGTCACCTGCGCCTACCGTGCTTACTACTTGCATGCGCGGTGGTTGAGCATGTAACCATTCACCTTGGTTTAGCCACATCACGCCTTCAGCGCCAAGTGATACCACGATGTTATCGATGCCTTTTTCACTTAGGGCTTGGCCTGCGTGTTGGCATTGGTCACGAGTTGTCAGCTCTGCATTGAACAGCTGAGACAGCTCTTCATCGTTTGGTTTGATCAACCATGGTTGTGCATTGATACCGGCTTTAAGTGCGTCACGGCTGCTATCAAATAGCACCTTCTTACCTAAATCGTGTAAGCGTTGAACCCAAGAAGCGCAAAGCTCAGGAGAGATACCTTGTGGCAAGCTGCCTGCAATGACGAAATAATCGTGCGTTTCAGCAAGTTCTAATAGGGTTTCTTCGAACGCTTTAATCGCGTCAGCATCAACAGGAACACCTGGGAAGTTGATGTCGCTTACTTGGCCTGAGTTCTCTACCAATTTCACGTTAATGCGAGTTGCGCCATCAACACGGATGAAGCGGTCAGTTGCACCCATCTCTTCAAACAGTTGGCAGAACGCTTCTTCGTTATTGCGACCAAGGAAACCTGTTACGGTCACTTTCGCGCCAAGCTCTGAAAGAACTTTTGCGACGTTTACGCCTTTGCCCGCTGCATGCAGAGAGCCTTTGTTTACTAGGCTAACTGAACCTACATTTAGTGCGTCGATAGCGCCTGTCAGGTCTAGAGCAGGGTTAAGCGTTACAGTAACGGCTTTGATTTGTTTATCAGACATATCGACTCCTTAACCTTCGCCAAGGCCTGAAGCGATAGCTTTGCCAATCGATTCAAGTGCTTGTGCTGCGTCTTCACCTTCAGCAACAAACTGAAGCTGGTGGCCGTGTTTAACGCCAAGAGCGATCACTTTCATCAAGCTCTTCGCGTTCACTTCTTTTCCGTCGCCATCTAGGTTTGACACGCGGATTGTTGATTCAAACTTCTTCGCTTCAGCGACTAGCATTGCGCCCGGACGAGCGTGCAGGCCGTGTGCGTTTTTGATTTTGAATACTGCGCAGTTGTCATCGTCTTGAGACGCTGTAGAAACCGCTTCACCTTTCAGAAGGCCAATCACTTGCGCTGCGTCAGCTGTTAACAGTTGTTGCTGTTTACCTTCGAAAACCATCTTGCTTAGGTTTGCCAGAATAGATTGGTGCGCGCTGTTACAAGCTGCGAATGCTACCAATGCTTTAACTGGTGTGCCTTCGTATTCACAATGGTTCGCTGTTGAAACGAAAGATACGCCAGTGCGAGTTACACCTTTGTCGCTGCCCAACAACCACAGGCCTTGGCCTAGGTGAGTTGGTGTTTTCGTTACTAGGTCAGCAACGAATGCGTTGTCTGTGCAACCTGTGTTCTTAAGTAGACCGCCCGCAACTGCAGACATTTGAATCATGTCGCTTGCAGGGAACAGTAGCTGAACTAAAGAAGCGTCTAGGTCGGCTTCTAGCTGAACTTCGCCGTTAAGTAGGGCGATGATTTCGTCTTCTGATTTAGCTTGCTTTAATTTCTCTTCAACACCGTCTGCCGCTAGAACCTTTGTTAGTTGCTTAAGAATGCCTAAGTGCTCGTCAGATTTCGCTGCAATACCAATTGCTACGTAAACACGGTTGCCGTCTGCCCAATCAATACCTTCAGGGAAGTGGTGTACCGCAACGCCTGTCTCTTTTACTAGGCCACGAGTATCCGTCGTTCCGTGAGGAATCGCGATGCCGTTACCTAGGAACGTAGAGTTCTGGTTTTCACGGTTCAGCATTCCTTCAACGTAACCAGAGTCAACTAAACCTTTAGCTGTCAGGTCGCCAGCAATGTTTTGGATTGCTTTGAATTTGTCTTCGGCAGTTTGGCCTAGAGTGATGTCAGATTTTGATAATTTAAGCATGGTGCCTCTTTAGCGTATCGCTTGAGAATTTGTGTATCGCTACGATTCAGTCTAGAGCAATATTTGCCCGCTGCTTTATGCTTGCTGAATCGGTTCAGCATTCAGTGTAAAAAAATTCAGCAAAGCCGATTTTGGTTTTCAAAATAGTTTTGCTGCGTGTCGTAATTCCAGTTTCGTTAACAACAAGAAGCTGAATCACGACAAATGACGCTCAATCCATTCAAAAGGATGATTGAAGTCACTTTTCAGATTTTGCTGAATCCTTTCAGCTTTTATACTGAATCGATTCAGCATATAATTCAACTAATCCAAGGATCAGAAGATTGGTTATATGATCCTACGCACAAAATACAGGTCACCCATATGACACTAGATGAGATTGCCAAACTAGCCGGTGTATCGAAAACGACAGCCAGTTATGTGATCAATGGCAAGGCGCAGAAATACAGAATCAGTGAAAAGACACAGCAGAAAGTGATGGCAGTGGTGGAAGAGTATAACTACCGACCAGACCATGCTGCTTCCTCGCTGCGCGCTGGTAATAGCCGTTCATTTGGTTTGATTATTCCTGATCTGGAAAACAGCAGTTACGCGCGTTTAGCAAAATTGATAGAGCAGAACTCACGTAAAGTGGGCTATCAGATTTTGATTGGTTGCTCAGATGATGACGCTGAAACCGAGCGAAAGGTCGCTGAAGCCTTGGTAAGCCGTCGTATTGATGCCTTGCTGGTGGCGAGCTCAATGCCAGACGCCAATGAGTTCTACTTGAAGTTGCAAAACTCAGGCACACCCGTTATTGCGATTGACCGTCCTTTAGATGATGAGCACTTTGCCTGTGTGATCAGTGAAGATTTCGAAGCTGCATTTGAACTGACGCATTCGATTCTTGATGACAGTATTCATAGTGTTGGTTTGATTGGTGCACTGCCTGATCTGAACATTTCACGTGAACGTCAGTTGGGTTTTGAAGCGGCGAATAAAGCACATACTCAACAAACAGGGTTAACCGAAAACAAGCCGATGGTTGTCGGTTATGGCGAGCACTTTGACCGAGAATCAGGGCGTGAGATTTTTGAAGAGTGGATTGCTAAAGGCACAGTACCTGATGCGATTGTCACTATGTCTTATACCTTACTAGAAGGTGTGTTGGATGTGATGGTCGAAAAGCCAGAGCTGATCAGCCAAGTAAAGCTGGCAACCTTTGGTGATAACCGTTTATTGGATTTCTTACCTTTTAAAGTCCATTCATTGCCACAGCAATTCGAAGTGATTGCAGACAGCGCCTTTGCACTTGCTTTGAACGCGTCTGCTAAACGTTACCAAGCGGGTATTGAGTTAGTACCAAGAAGCTTAGTAAAGCGTGGCTAGCTCGAATTTTACGCTTAGCTAGAAGCCTCGCGTTTAGCTCGAGCTTGGAATTAACTCGAACCTGTAATTAACTCGAACTTGGTTTTAACTAGCACTGAGTAATAAGCCCATTTCTACAATGGCAACAATGCCGAGCAACAAAGCCAACACTTTCCAAAACTGGATTGGGTTTCGGTTTATCAAAGGTTGCTTGGCTTTGCTTTTCACCAAGCTTTGGTTTGGTGTGTAAAGGTCTGCTACAAAATCCCCCAACACTTGATGACGTTCGCTTGGTGATTCCGCGCAGGCTTTTTGTAACACTAAATCCACCCAACTTGGTAAGTCCGCTCGTTTCTGAGTTATGGGTTGGTATTCCCATTGATGGTGGCGAGATTGTTTAAGCGATTGGGCAGTCATTTCAGAGTAGGGCAATGCACCGGTTAGCATCTCATAGCCGATCACAGCGATAGAGAACAGATCTGAGCTGGTGGTCGCGCTGTTGTGCTTGATGGTCTCTGGCGCTATGTAATTGACCGCGCCTAATGGTGTGTCGTCTTTGTCGGTGAGCTCTCCCTCTTCAAGGCCTCTCACTAACACCGCACCAAGGTCGATGATTTTTACCTCACCATCACGTTGAATCATGATGTTTTCCGGTTTTAAGTCTCGGTGCACCATGTCTGCACGTTGTAATACTCGAATGCCTTGTGTGATTTTTTCTAGTATGTCGCGCACTTCATTGAGTGACGGCTTTGGATTGTCGTACATCCATTGTCTTAGGGTGATGCCTTCTACCCATTCGCAGATTTGATATAAGAATTGCGAGTTCTCTGGCGTCGGGTAAACCTTCATTACTCTCTTATTTTTCAGCAAGATCCCCGCCCATTGTTCATTAAAGAAAGCTCGAAGTTGCGAAGGGCTATCGTGATATTGAACGGAAGGGACTTTCAGCACGAACTCGGTTTGTGTATCTTTCTGTATTACACGATACACATGGCTTCTTGACCCTGCATACAACACCTCAAGTACCATGAAGTTGTCGATACTTTGCCCGAGCTTTAAAGCGGGTGGGATAGCACGTTTAGCCAGCTTCTCATGGAACTCAATCAGCGAAGGTTTAGGCAGATGGCTGACTTGCACAATCAAGCAGCTCACGTTGTCCGAGCTATTGTGGCTTAAAGCCATGTTACAGATGGTTTGTGCCGCGTATTCGAAATCCGCTCCGGGTTTGTCGATGTGTTCCTTGAAGGTGTTGGGAGAGACAAACTCGTGCACGCCATCAGATGTCAGGATAAAGCAGTCGTTTTTCTTTATAGGTAGGGTTTGATAGTCAACGTTGAGTTGGTTGTCCATGCCTAAGGCGCGTGTTAGATAATGCTTCTGTCCCATATTTTTACGCGTGTGGTCGCGGGTCAGTTGGCGTAATTCTCCATCTCTTAGTAAGTAGATACGGCTGTCGCCCACGTGGAAGATATGCGCGGTGTTTGATTTTAAAATCACGCTGCTGAACGTCGAAACGAGGGCATTGTGGTTCACTTGTTGTGCGGGATGAATATTAGAAACAGACGTGTTGAAGAGCCAAGAATTGAGGGACGTTAAGACCTTTTGCGCCGAACGTTGGATGCTCCAGCTTTGGGGAGTTGCGTAATAGTCGTCGATAAACTGCATCACGCTGGTGTGACTGGCTTTCTGGCCGTGTTCACTGCAACTTGCGCCGTCTGCTATGCAGGCAACACTGCCTTTCAACTCTTGCTCTGCGCGAGTTTTTGGGTGTTTTACAATGATGGCATCTTGGTTTTCATCTCGTACGCCTTGATTCGAATAACCACCAAACTTAAGCGTTAACTGGTTGTTGGATTCTGGCGTGATGACTTGCCCTTGGCTGAATGAAATTGTCATAACTGGTCTTCTTCTTAACTGCTCTTCTTCTTAACTGATCTTCTTCCCGCTTCCTTGACAGAACATCCTAGGAAGAACAAAAGCCCTAGTGAACTTAGAGCCTTTGAACGAAGCGCCTAGCATTGATGTATCCGCTAAGGTGCTTCTCCCGATTCAATAATATCAATGCTTCATAGTACAGACCTAGCTTGAAACATTAATCAGCGTGACACTGCCATCGTCGTTTACTTCGGCGATTTGACCGTTAGGCTCTTCCATGAACAGTAGAGTCACAAAGCCAAGTACCGCTGTTGCAGCAATCACTAAGAAGAAGGTTTGGTAGCTCACGAATGACAACACAGTTAGGTAAACTACTGCACCCACGTTACCGTAAGCGCCCGTCATACCTGCAATTTGACCTGTCATACGACGCTTGATTAGAGGAACCGTTGCGAATACCGCACCTTCACCCGCTTGCACGAAGAAAGAACACGCCATCGCCGCAACAACCGCTAGCCATACAGGCCATGTGCTGTCGACTTGACCCATTGCGAAGTAACCCACAGCAAGACCAATCGTTAGAATAAGCAGTGTTGGTTTACGACCGAATTTATCTGAAATCCAACCACCACCTGGGCGAGACATTAGGTTCATAAAGGCATAAGCCGATGCAACCATACCTGCAAGAACCGGTGTTAATTCAAAGGTGTCAGAGAAGAACAGTGGCAGCATAGAAACAACAGCCAGTTCAGAACCAAATGTCGCGAAGTACAATACGTTAAGTACCGCCACTTGCTTGAATTTGTACTGGTGAATCTCTGGTACTTCTTCTTTAAATACGTTCTTGTTTACTTTCCAAACTTGCGACACTTCGTACATGTAAAGCGCAGCTAAACCGGCATACACAGAGTAAACCGCCATGTCAGATAACATGTTGATGTTGCTTGGTGATAGCTTCCATGTCAGTAGCGCTAAAGCGGCATACATCGGGATCTTCATAATAAGTAGGAAGAAAAAGTCACCCTTTGATGTCACTTCCATTGCCGTTACTTGAGCCGGTTTGAAGTAAGTAGAACCTTTTGGTGTATCCGTTACGTTTTTGTAGAACACAAACGAGAACGCTAAACTCATTACGCCAGTAATACCGACCGCATAACGCCAGCCGTCTTCACCACCAAACGCTAAAGCCAGAGTTGGAAGCGTGAATGCTGCCGCTGCTGAACCGAAGTTACCCCAGCCGCCGTAAATACCTTCTGCCGTACCCAGTTCATTGTGTGGGAACCACTCAGACACTAGACGAATACCGACAACGAAGCCTGCACCGATGAAGCCTAATAGGAAACGAGCAATCGCCGCTTGAATAAAAGAGTCTGCCATAGCAAACATAAAACAAGGGATTGAACAGACCGCGAGTAGCGAAGAGTAGACCAATCTTGGGCCGTATCGGTCGGTTAACATACCAATGGCGACACGCGCCGGAATGGTCAATGCAACGTTGAGAATAAGCAGTGTTTTGATCTCTTCAGTAGAAAGACCAAGTGAGGTTTTCACCATTTGCAGTAGTGGGGCAAAGTTGAACCACACAACAAAGGTGATAAAAAAGGCCATCCAACTTAGGTGTAAGGTTTTCATCTTACCCGTAAATGAAAGCAGCGAAAATTTAGTGTTATCCATGGTTTAAATCCTTTAAATCTGGAAAATTACCCGGTTTGTGCACCTGCGTTACTTCCGAACTTAGAACGCTTTTAATGTGCATGAACCCTGTGCCGAAATTGCGCACGCTAATAAGCGTTTGCATGATGGTGTCGGCGGTTTAGTTAACTGGCGATAGCAAGTGGTGCGAGAACTTGAACTTGTTCTCCTTGTTTGCGAACTTCAAATTTCACGAGCTTGAGCTCAGGCTGTTCAAGACATTCGCCAGTTTCTAAGTGGTAATGCTGCTTGTATAAGGGTGAGGCCACGTAAGGTTCTCCGCTTAATGAACCAATTATACCACGTGACATCACATTCGCCTTGCCGATAGGGTCGTAATTAGAGAGCCCATAAAGCGTGTCGCTGCGCTTGCAGTAAAAAATAGCCACTTGGTTATCGTCTACTTTGGCGCAAATTCCCCCGTTTGGGGTTAGATCGCTGGTGCTGCATACGGTTGTCCAATTTTCCATGACTTTCTCCTAGTCTAAAATTGAGTTTTTATTCTTTTATTGATGAACCTGATGAACCT